>NZ_VHON01000058.1:0-28545 GCF_008690365.1 Acetobacter sp. DmW_136 | reverse complement strand
AAATCCTATCCCCGCAACCAAAAATTCCAAATAAAATCAATGACTTCAAAGGCGGCGTAAGCCGCCTTTTGGCGTTCCAACACACCAACTGGAATCATATAGGAATCAAACGGCGGAGAAAAACCGCGTAGTTCCGAGACGCAGAAGGCACGCCGCCAGAGGGCCGGGAAGGGAAGGAATCGGTCCAGGCTGCACGCGCGGAGCCGATCCGCGAACCTTCTCCTTGCCTTCCAAGCCGTCCTCACGTAGCTACCAAATAAGAATGGTTCTTAATGTGGTGAAGCGGATTCGTATGACCGCGTGATGAAGTGGGCAGCGCACCTTTGGACAGCGAGAAGGACAACCTGAGCCTGTTCGTGCAGAACCGTAAACGGCTGGTCGACTATGCGACCACTGTCACGGGGACTACGACGCAAAGCGAGGATATCGTTCAGGAAGCGTGGGTTCGTTTCTCGACGGTCTCTCAGGCTGATCCGAATTTTGTTCGTGAACCGTTACGCTATCTCTTTCGCATTGTCCGAAATATTGCTCTTGACGGTAGACGGGCACATATCAGCCGTAGCCGTTATGTAATTTCTGACAATGGAAGCGAGACAACTCATCTTCAACTAGATGAGCGGGCCGTTCCGGAAGTCGAGATTCTGCATCGCCAACAACTGGCCATTGTGCGGGATGCTCTTGCAGAACTCCCAGAGCGCACAAGAATAGCCGTGGAATTGCACCGTCTTGAAGGATTGAAGACCAGGGAGGTGGCGGCACGGTTGGGAATCTCTGTAACACGTGCCCATACTCTGATCGCCGAAGGCGTTGCCCATTGCCGGAGACGCCTGAAGTCGTTCCCATAAATCATTATAGAAAAAAATCTACGCTGCTTCGTTTATGAAGTAGGGACTGACTTCGTCCATGTTCAGACATGCGACGGCCAACATGATGCTTGAGTATCGGGAGAGGGATGACGGCAGGGATAGAGAGCGAAGACGAACGGGCAATAAAGGAAGCAACTGACTGGCTTATCTTTTTGGAAGATGAGCCAGAAGATCCCGATCTTCGCACCCGTTTCGCTGAATGGCTTTCCGCTCACCCAGCCAATAGAAAAGCCTGGACCGAGACCGCGCAAGCCTATGATCTGATTGGTCCCGCAGCGGCGAATGAAGGTGCTGCCATCCGTGTATTTGAAGCGCGAGACGTAGCGGACGAGGTGGCTCCTCTGCCATCGCAGCGCATCCTATCGAGGCGAATGGTTCCGCTAGTCGGAGCAGGGATGGCGCTCGCCGCCTGTCTCGTCCTATTGATAGCTCCGAGCGCTCTTCTTTGGTGGCAAGCTAATTATACAACAGGCACGGCCCAACAACAGTCGATCCGGCTCGCAGATGGTACAGACGTAGAGCTAGCTCCTCAGAGTGCTATTGCCGTGGATTATAAAGGGTCACAACGGCATATTCGTCTTTTGAAAGGTCGTGCCTTTTTTGAAGTGACACATGACGCAACGCGCCCGTTTGTCGTGGATGCTCATAGTGTCCGCACGACAGATATTGGCACTGCGTTTGAAGTCGGCTTCGGGGCGGATAGTACGGATGTTGCGGTTGCGCAGGGAGTTGTGCAGGTAGACGCTTCTCCGTCCTTTGGGGTTTCAGAGCGTTTGCAGGCGGGACAGGCGATCCACGTAGGCTGGAAGGGCGGTTTCCATCGTACGAATGCGGACGGGACTGAAATCGCCTCATGGCGACATGGGCAGTTGATCGCTAATGATCAGCCGGTGGCTGATGTGGTGGAAAAACTCCGTCCCTACTTCAAAGGGATGATTGTGCTTGCCAGTTCAGACTTCGCTGCACGGCGGGTTACAGGGGTTTATGACCTGAATAACCCAGTCGGTGCCCTGCATGCCCTAGCGCAAGCCCATGAGGGCGTAGCCGTAAGGCGTATGACGCCTTGGCTTGTCATTATCTCCGATTTCTAATTTTTCGTATCCGATCATAAAAAAGAGGGAAAAAATTTTCTCGGCACCCGTCGCTCAAGTAGGGGATAAAACTGCAATGCAGTCGCATTAACGGCACGTCCCTGCTACGTAAAGCACAGTAAGGGAAACAATGCCGTTGCGACGGAACGTGAGTGTCGGTGCTGACCGAAAAATTATAGCTGCAATTCTGATGACAAGCTCGGCACTGGCTTCTGTTGCCGGAGCATCAGGCGCTTTTGCTCAAACGGTGGTTTCATCTGCGATGACTGCCGATCAATCAAAAAGCTTTTCTATTCCAACAGGATCTCTTGCAAAGGCGCTAACGTCTTTCGGAGCGCAGTCCGGAAAGCAGGTTTCGGTCGAGACATCTGTTATTCAGGGATTATCGTCTCCCGGTATAGCTGGACGCATGACTGCGCAGCAGGCACTGACCCGGTTGCTTGCAGGCACGGGTCTGACCTATCGTCTTTCAGGAAATGTTGTGACGCTCGTTAAGGTTTCTGCCAATATCACGCTTGGCCCAGTGCGCGTCGGTGGAACAGCGTTTGATCCCCATCAAGCCGCTATAGGGCCTGGGAACGGCTACGTTGCAACCTATACCGACGCAGGCACAAAGACCGATACGCCCCTATGGGAAATTCCCAACTCTGTTTACGTAATCACCAAGCAGGAAATACAGGATCAGCAAGCACAAAACATCCAAGAGGCACTGCGGTACATGCCAGGTGTATATTCTGAGCAAACTGGTACCGGAAACAACGGAAACGCAGGTACATCTGGCGGAGGATTTATGCAACGCGGTTTTGAATCCACGCAATATGTTGACGGCATTCAATCTAATTCTATGTCCGCTGGCGAAACTGCTTTTGTCGAGCGCGTGGAGGCCCTCAATGGCCCTGCATCAGTTATGTACGGGCAGACGGGGCCAGGAGGTATCGTAGCAACACGCTTAAAACAGCCGACGGACACACCTATTCGAAATGTCTCTGTGGGGTTCGGAAATTGGGGTCGCGACGAAGCAACCTTTGACGTCAGTGACAAGATCACCAAATCGGGAAATCTGAAATATCGTATTGCGGGGATAGGTGTTACTCAAGGAACACAAACAGACTACGTTAATTACAAGAGGGTTGGAATTCTCCCCTCCGTAAAATGGGATATTGATAATAAGACAAGTATCACCCTTTTGGGTAGCTATATGTACACACCTGATAGTGGTTTCTATGGGACAGGTTATCCGCTGATCGGCACGTTGGTGCCGGGCAAAGGAGGTTATCTACCTCGAAGCCGTTTTCTAGGCGAGCCTGCGAATAATGAATTTAATACATCGGAAGCGCGATTTGAATATCAGTTCTCCCATAAATTCAACAAGCATTTCGAATTTCAGCAGACATTTATGTATGAAAGTTCAACAGCAAAATACAATTCCCTAAGTGGAGGAAGCCTAGATAGCGATGGTTCTACATATTCCAGAACAGGAAATTCAGCATCGCAGCCAAGTAGAACTATTGGTTTAGATAGTAAGGTAATCAGTCATTTCTCGTCCGGTCCAATTGGCCACACATTTGTAGCTGGTATGGACTTCCGTCAGGTTAAAGTCGAACAAAATATTTATTATGATCTAAGTGCATCATCAATAGATATTTGGAATCCTCAATATGGATGGTCCCCCAATTATAGCTTGTCTGGCTCCGATATGGTTACAAATCAGGATATGTTCCAGACATTAAACCAGAAAGGCATATATTTTCAGGATCAGATGAAGTTTCATAAGCTTACTGTTACGCTCGGGGGGCGACAGGACTGGTATGGTTATGAAGGAACTGTTTATGCTCAACGTCATATTGGTGCGACAAATGTTGCACGGCATGTAAGTGCCGAGCATAATGAACCGGCCTCCGCATTTACATGGCGAGCTGGATTTACCTACAACTTCGATTTTGGACTGACGCCTTATTTCAGCTATGCAACATCATTCATGCCGCAGGTCGGATATTTTTCTGCAGATGGAAAGCTGTTCAAACCTAACCAAGGAGATCAGTTTGAAGCGGGATTAAAATATTTAATCCCATATTCTGATATTTTCCTTACAGCAGCCGCGTATCACATCAAAGAAGATCACTACGCAATCACCGATACAGCCAATCCAGGCTATCAGGTTGATGCGGGAACTGTTGTGTCGAAAGGGGTTGAATTATCTGCCCATGCGAACATTACGAAAGATCTGCATCTAACTGCGTCATATAGCTTTAATGATACACGGGTAGCAAAGAGCGATACGGTTGAAGACCGCACAGATATCTATGGCAACGTCCTGGGTGAGGTCTCTGAAAAAGGAAAATATATTTCTGGCCTGCCGCGCAATATGGTGAACATGTTTATTGACTATACCCCGCCTGCCAGAATTCTTCATGGATTTGGCGTTAACTTTGGCATTCGCTACATCGGATATACGTATGCTGATAATGCCAACTCCTTTAAAGCGCCTGCCTATACTCTGTTCGATGTCGGTGCCCATTATGACTTTTCTGCCCTGACACCAACACTCAAAGGGTTGAAAGCACAACTGGCCATCTCAAACCTGACGAATAAACGATATGTTACATCGTGCTCTGGCGGTGGTGGTGCCTGCTATTATGGTCAGGGTCAACGGGTATACGGGAACCTTTCGTATAGCTGGTAAAATTTTCCCGCCCCGAACTACAGCACCTTTTCCCCATTAAATTAAGCACCTTGCCCCTCGTCTAAATGTCAAACTCGTGGGGCAGGCATACTGCAAGAAGCGTGGACTGTCTCCGGCAAGATGCGAGGGGCAAGTCATGTCAAAGTCGGTGGGTGACACTGCGCAACATGCGCGGGGCGTGCCTGCAATTTCCATAAAGTCACGCCGCACAGTGTGAGAACTCAATGTAACCAGAAACTTGGGGCCACCTGAAAGGCGCGGCATGTTTTGTCGCGCCCGGTCGGTGGCTCCCCAGCCGAGAGGATTGTTCCCATGCCATCTGACATCTGGCATTCCGAGGCCGATCTGGCCATCCTCAGAACCCTCCCGGCCTCCGCCCTTGCCGGGGCCTTCATGCGGCGCTGGTCCCGCTATGTCAGCGATTATCGCGATATTCTGCTGCGGGCCGGGGCCAGCGCCAACCCCTCGCTCCTGTGGGCGGCGTTCCGGGACTGAATTTCCCCGGGTTTTGTGGAGACAGAAAGACCCGAGAGGTAAGAAGAATTTATGAGCAACAAATCGAAGCGTTTTTCGCCTGAATTTCGTGAACGTGCAGCCCGCATGGTTCTGGAGGAAGAGAAGAACCATCCTTCGCGGTGGTCTGCGGTGATGGTGATCGCCCCAAAGCTGGATATTCACCCTGACACGCTGTCAAAATGGACCCGTCTGCATGAGCGGGCCAATGCGCCTGCGGTAAGTGAACTGCCTGATCGAGAGAAGATCAGGCAACTGGAGCGAGAGAACCGCGAATTGCGGCAGGCCAATGAAATCCTGCGTAAGGCTTCTGCGTATTTTGCCCAGGCGGAACTCGACCGCCGGTTCAGGCCATGACGCGCTTCATTGATGAGCACCGGCAGACATATGGTGTCGGGTCAATCTGCAAGATCCTGCCGATTGCACCATCTGTCTATTATGCAACCGTTGCCAGGCAGAAAAATCCTTGTGTGTGCAACCAGAAAGACAAAGAGCTGTGTCATGAAATCCGCAGGGTCTGGAAGGATAATTTCTGCGTCTATGGAGCACGCAAGGTTTGGCATCAGCTCAAACGTGAAGGTCTGGATGTCGCCCGCTGCACGGTAGAGCGACTGATGCGTCAGATGGGACTGAAAGGCGTCATTCGTGGCAAGGGTGTCAGAACCACCCGGCCAGATCCGCAACGACCCTGTCCACAGGATCTGGTGCAGCGCCAGTTTCATGCACCAGCCCCCAACAGGCTCTGGGTTTTGGATTTCACTTACGTTTCCACATGGCAGGGCTTTGTGTATGTGTCCTTCATCATTGATGTATTTGCCCGCATGATTGTGGGGTGGCGTGTCTCATCAACGGCCCATACTGACTTCGTGCTGGATGCCCTTGAGCAGGCTCTGTGCCAGAGGCGGCCAGAGGGAAAAGTGACCCACCATTCCGACCGCGGCTGTCAATATGTGTCCATTCGCTACACGCAAAGACTGGCTGAAGCGGGTCTTGTTGCTTCTGTCGGCAGTGTTGGGGATTCCTATGATAATGCCCTGGCCGAGACCATTAACGGGCTTTACAAAACCGAACTCATCTATCGGCAGGGACCATGGAAAAACAGGGAAGCGATTGAATTGGCAACGCTTAAATGGGTCGACTGGTTCAACAATCGGCGGCTCCTGTCCTCCATTGGAAACATCCCGCCAGCAGAAGCTGAAGCACGTTTTTATGCTCAGCAGAAATCACATGTATTAGCCGCTTAGTTCAGATAAAAAACGTCTCCACAAAACCCGGGATAATTCAAAAACACGTTTTCTATCGTCTACACTGAAGGCGTCCGTGCCTTGGAATGCAGGAAAAATGGTTGGCGCCAAGCGGGCGCTAAAGAAAAACACGTCTGGGCTATTCGGTTCTGGCTGGAGAGAGAACAGTGTGTCAGAGACAAGGCTTTATTTGATCTTGCTCTCGATAGTAAGCTCAGAGGCTGCGATCTTGTCAGCCTTCGTATCGGCGACATCGTGACCAGCGGTCAGGTACGTCACTGAGCCATGATCGTCCAGCAGAAAACTGGGCGACCTGTACAGTTCGAAATTACAGAAACAGCCCGGGAAAGCGTGCGAACTTAGCTGGAACACCGAGGTGGCGGCCTGAATAAATATGTTTTTCCCAGTCGCCTAAGTCCCAAAGCTCATCTGAGCACAAGGCAACACGCCCGGCTTCTGGATCAATGGGTTCAGGCGGTGGGACTGATCCCCGGTGAATATGGAACTCATTTGCTCCGCCAGACTAAGGTTGCCATGATATACAAACGAACCGGTAATATCCGGGCCGTGCAGATTCTGCTGGATCATTCAAAACTGGATAGTACGCGATACCTTGGAGTGGACGTCGAAGACACTCTGGCACTGTCGGAAGCCACGGATTTCTGAAATCGAATATGTCTCAGGAATTCTCTACCTCCTCCTTGTGTGTACATGTTATGATGACATACAAGGAGGAGGACATAAGCGAACATCTCTCAGATAATGCGCCAATCCCACAGAAAATTGGGGTTCGAGAGTTCCGAGGAAACATGACAGCGTATCTGCGTCAGCTCAGACAGGGCAGCACGATCCTCGTGACATCTCATGATGAAGTTGTGGCTGAACTGCGGCCTCCGGCTACTTCCTATCGCCCTCGTCGTCAGCCTGGAGCTCTTCGTGGGCGGATCAGAAAGAGTGAAGATTTTGATCAGACACCGCCGGATGTTCTTGAAAGCATGGACCGCGATCTGTGAAGGTTCTGCTCGATACGCATGCCTTGCTATGGTGGCTCTCGGACTCCGACCGTTTGGGTGAGACTGCACGGGAAATCATCGCAGACCCGGTTCACGATATTCTGGTGAGTACCGTGTCTCTCTGGGAGATTGCGATCAAAATCCGTATCGGAAAGCTGGATGCGGATATGAATGATATTCTGGCAGCCATTCCTGCGGAAGGTTTTTCTCTGCTGGGAATACAGCCCGAGCACCTACAAATCCTGATGTCTTTGCCTCTGCATCATCGTGATCCGTTTGACCATCTCCTGATGGCGCAGGCGCAAGCTGAACACGCCACATTCCTTTCAGAAGACGGACGAATGGATCATTACCCCATCAAGCGAATTACGCTGTTCGTGAAGCAGAAACTGCCGTCAGAACACGCTTTCGTGCCAGACATAGAGCGTACCGACCGGAACTCCTAAAAGCGGATGTTTACAGTGCTGGCTTCGGTAGTATTGTCCGATTACCAATCTTGTGAAGACCGGGTTTGCTGGAATCCTTCAGAATGTCAGATTGCCTGTGAACCACTCACGCCAGAGACTTATGTGATGTGGCTGCATCCGAAAGTAAGATCATGGGGCCGACAGGCCGTCACCGCACCGTTTGGCTTGTAGCCTCTTGTGTCTATTTATCATCATCTTCTGGTTTTCGATAAGGTTTGTTTGTCGAAATTCCTTATTAATGCGAAAAGTATCTTTAATTATGTTAAAAATTGCATCGATATTTTTGTAAGGGATCAGTCTGCTTACGCCTCCTGTCGGCCATACGCTACAATGAATTGAATTCTCAATAGCGGACATCGTGACTGAATGGAAACTCAGCAGTTTGTCAGAGCCTGTCCGAAGCTCAGAAACTTCCATGTGTCAAAGCGTCAATATTCATCAGGGGCAAAGCACTCCCGATCTCTTCTTCTGCATGCATGGCAGTGACGATAACTGGCAATTTAAAATCGATATTGCAGGGATCACACGCATGTGGAGAGAAATGTCCCAATCTGGTCCATGATATATCTTTGTTGGCCCATCATTCCCGTTGCTGTCTCCGCTGTCTTGTTCTCATCATGAATGACTTGAGAACCACTCCGATGAAAGCAGTCCATGGAAGACCGTATCCATAACAAGGCATTTCTTGATCGCATCATGACGGCTGAAGAGGCCGCAGCATTGATCCGGAATGGAGATGTCATCGCCACGAGTGGCTTTACCGGCGCAGGGTATCCCAAGGCGGTGCCAGATGCCCTCGCTCAGCGCATTGAAACGGCACATGCCTCTGGCGAACCTTTCACGGTGCGGCTCCTGACCGGAGCCTCGACCGGGCCGCAGCTTGATGGGGCTCTCGCGAGTGTCAACGGTGTGGCCTTCCGCTGTCCCTACAACGGCGACACAGCGATGCGGACGCGGATTAACGAGGGCAGTACACTCTATCTTGACATGCATCTGGGACAGGTGGCCCAAAAGGCGCGGCAGGGACAATTTGGCAGGCCAGATGTCGCGATTATCGAAGCGGTCGCCGTCACACCGGACGGACAGCTCATTCTCAGCTCTTCCGTCGGCAACAGCCCGACATGGGTGCAGATTGCGGACAAGATCATCATCGAGATCAATACCTGGCAGAACCCGGAACTTGCAGGGATCCACGACATATGGGGAGGCGTGCGGATGCCGCCGGACGGGCAGGTCATTCCCCTGATGCGTCCGGGTGACCGCATCGGAAGCAGCACACTTCCGATCGACCTTGACCGTCTTGCGGCTGTCGTGATCACGGACGAGCCGGACCGTAACGCGCCCTTTGCGGAGCCGGACACGACCGCGCGGGAGATTGCTGGGCATGTCATGGAGTTTTTCGAACATGAGGTGAGGCAGGGGCGACTTCCACCATCGCTGCTGCCGCTCCAGAGTGGTGTTGGAAATATTGCCAATGCCGTGCTGGAAGGTCTGAATACGAGCCGGTTTGAAAATCTGACCGGCTTTAGCGAGGTCATTCAGGACGGCATGCTGTCCATGCTGGAAAGCGGGCGCATGATAGTCGCTTCGGCTTCTTCCTTTTCCCTGAGTCCGGAAGCGGCGCAACGTATCAATGACAATGCCGCGTTCTTCCGCCAGAAGATCGTGTTGCGGCAGCAGGAAATCAGCAACAGCCCCGAACTGATCCGACGTCTTGGGATCATCGCCATGAATGGCATGATTGAGGCGGATATCTATGGCAACGTCAATTCCACCTGCGTCATGGGATCACGGATCCAAAATGGCATTGGTGGCTCGGGTGATTTTGCACGCAATGCGTCCCTGTCTCTCTTCGTCTCTCCATCAACCGCCAAGAATGGCAAAATATCCGCCTTTGTGCCGATGGTGCCCCATACCGACCATATCCTGCAGGATGTGCAGATCATTGTCTCCGAACAGGGGCTTGCGGACCTACGCGGGCTTGCTCCGGTTGAACGGGCGCGGGAGGTTATCAACAAATGCGCTCATCCGGATTTCCGGCCAGCCCTGCAGGATTACTTCGAGCAGGTCCGTCGACACAGTTTCGGCCAGCATATTCCTCATCATCTGCCGACAGCTCTTGCCTGGCATCAGCGTTACATGGAAACCGGAAGCATGATGGGCTGAACAAGAACCGGAAAAAGGATGACCGAACTTCTGATTGTCTTTGTGGTGAGCAATGGCGTCCAGTTGATGGATATAGCCGGGCCAGCCGATGTTTTCGCAGAAGCCAACACCCTTTATGGCAAACCGCTTTATCGGTCTGTCATTGTCGCGGAGAGGAAGGATATCCGGAGTTCCTGTGGTTTTAGACTGCGGGCCGATCTGCTGCTGGGTGATATCAGCACAAGATGCGTTGACACGATGCTGGTGGCGGGAGCACCTGATGCCGCCACAAGACCCTGTGATCCGGTTTTGACCGGCTGGCTGCGGCAGGAAGCCCCCCGCGCCCGTCGTTTTGGCTCAATCTGTGGAGGAGTCTTTCCGCTGGCGGAAACCGGTTTGCTGGATGGACAGATCATCGCCGCGCACTGGGCTGATGTAGACTGTGTCCGTCAGCGGTTTCCCACCGTTATCGTGGATGCGGATGCGATCATACGGGAAGAAGGCGCTCTGCGGACTGCTGCTGGTGTATCATCCGGACTTGATCTGGCGCTTTCGTTGGTGCGGGAAGATCTGGGTGAGCGGATTGCCCGTGATGTCGCACGGCAACTTGTGCTTTTCTACAAACGGCCTGGCGGCCAGTTGCAATATAGTCGGCAGAGAAAATTGTCTCCTGCCGGGCGGTCCGCATTACAGTCTCTACAACGCAGGATCATGCAGCAGCCAGATGCTGAATACAGCGTGAAAGCGATGGCGGAACTGGTGGAACTGGAACGTCGACAGCTGACGCGACTCTTCGCACAAGAGACAGGGCTGTCACCCGCCCGATGGGTCGAGCAGACCCGCCTCGCCATTGCTCGCGGTCTGCTTGAAGACGGACGAAAACCGCCAAAAGTTGTGGCAGCTGAAGCAGGTTTCGGGTCTGTCAGGGTTCTGCGAAGGGTGTTCCAGAATCATCTGGGCGTGACCCCCGCTGAATACAGGAAGCGTTTTGGGCAACTATACTGAGTCTATTTGTGTCCTGGATCAGCTCCTTTGCAAGCAGGGTAGTACCGGAGCATTTGAATTTACCAACAGATTACCTCCCAAAAGGCAGGAAAGACGACCCGGCATGATGCGTCAGTCTTTAGTTACTGTTGCATCAACAACGGGGATCATATCGCCCACCGCACGATCAAGCGAATCAGTGCTTTCCGCTAACCCGCGAGCTACACCAGCACGATCTTCTGCCAAACGATTCTGGCTCATTTTGCGTTTGCCTACCAGGCGGGTGATTATCAGACGCAGACCTACGATACCTTTGAGCTGCCCTTGAATGAAGGCGTCCGTAATATGCCACGACGTTTTCTGCCTTGCTTCATGCTGGTCAGTCAGCCGTGTGATGACATCAAGCAGGCGGTTCGTATCACTGAAAAATTCCACAGGCCCAAAAACTTGAACGGCTTCATAATTCCATGTTGGGATGACCTTGTGATGCTCCTGTTTTGATGGATACCAGCCCGCACTGACATAGGCGTCTGCCCCCATGAAAATTGCCAAAGCGTCCCCCAGAACAGGTTTCTGCCACTGTGAATTAGGTCTGGCGAGATGCCCGAAAGAACGCCGAACTCCCCTTCGTCCGCGTCCAGAAAAATCCACTAATTAATGATAAAAACAGCAAGTGAAATTTAATATCTTATTTCTATAGCATGTATGTTGGCGATAGGGTGGAGAGGTATGTCCGTTTTCAGAATGAGACTATTCTGATTTCTACCCTTGTTCCATCGTCCTGGCGGAGATACTGGGCACGAGGGCTTTTACGGGAAAGAAAATGAGTAACCTTCAAGAGGCCGGATTATTCTTGTAATGATGCACGAGGGCGCACACGGCGTGATAAAATGTGTGATCGGGGTGCTTCTCGCTATATGCAATCAGAAAGTCGATATCGCGAGCGCGTCTTTCGGCAGCATTGCCAACTTGAATAAGTGGGGCCCCATCCTTTGTCCTCTTCTCGTTTATCGCCGTTATGAACCCCAGATACCAACTATAGTAGTTAAGTTTCAGCGCAAAAGCGGTGGGTACTATTCTTGTCGTTGAATCGTAGCTCGCCTCCTGAATACGAGTTAGGAAAACGTCGCATTTCGTGCTGCCGCCTCCATAAAGGATCGATCCAAGCCGGAGAAGGTTCTGTTGCTCTTTGAATGCAGGCAGGGTCTCGATCTCGCCGGAGATAAGCGTGCCTTCTTCGTCCAACTCGTAATATTCGCCGTTATCGCCGACGACATCCGCGTCGAGACGGGCCGCCAGTATTACCATCTTGCGGAGGAGAGGTTCGTCGGGATATTTCGCAACAATCTGTCCATCGCAGCACCAGAGAGCGGAGTCGCTCTCCTTACCATTGGGATGGGCGATCCAGAGCGCCGTGTCGACACCGTAATCCGCAGCGTCCGCCGAAATGAAGAACTTGAGTTCTGGATCGCGTCTGATCACGTTGAACCACTCGTCGAGCGTGATCTTGGGACCGGGCTTTCTTGAAAAAAGCGGATTGCGCGTAATCTCGACATCATACCCCATAAATTAACCCTTCTAATAACGTCAGAGACCCCATGTGTGCTGGCTGCATCGTAAGGAGAGAACATGGGGGGCGGCAGATCGTCATTGCACCGTTTGGATTGTAGTCTCTTATGCCTATTTATCATCAATCAGTGGATTTTTATCATAACCTTTTGCATTTCTATCGCGACTAAGTGGTTTATTCGGCGACAAAAAACGGCAGTCAGCTGTAGATTATTATTATCTTCTGGTTTTCGATAAACCTTCCTTCTTCCGGGTGCCACCTACTTGCGATAAAAACGGATGTAGGTTTTGTGGCGCAAAACCGTTAATTATGGGTGTATACTGAAGTTGCTGGACTACTGTTTTCTGAGCGATTTCTATAGGCTTCAACTCAATCATCACCACTTCGACGTCCGCGATGTTGGCGATTTCCCCCCGTCTGTTTCTGCATTGCTGAGCTGACAGGCTAAGGTGGGGTGTATGTTTCGGAGCTTGCAAAGGTACTGTTGAATGACCGGGATAAGGTCGGCAACTGCCCATCCTCTTCGAGATCTTTGAGCAGACAGGCAGTTTAGACAGAAATCCAGCTATCAACAGTAAGATCAGAAAAGAAACCATTCCTACAGGCTTCTGCAACTATAGCTATACCCAGTGAATACAACTCAGAATGTTAGTTTAATCAACCTGACTTTCCAGCATAGAGACCGACGCGGACGATCTTCAGCGGCATGGCGTCCTACGAAGGCTCTATTATCACCACTCCCAAACGACGGGTTCCCAGACGTAACCAGCATGTTCTTTTCGGATGTGGCCTATACCAGGGAATGGAAAATGAGGAACGTGGACGAGAGGAGCCTCAACACTTGTAATTTTTTCAAGAAGTCTCATACGGGTGACGATAGCTTCCACCGGATCATTGTCGACACCTAGTTCCCAATCCGGCCGAGCAAGTGTAACTACAAAATGATGTAGCGCGTCTGCAGTATATATGAGTTTTTTTCGATTTGACGTAATAATAAACGCCATCATGCCTGGGGTATGACCAAATGCACGAATGGCACGAATCCCGGGCATGATTTCCTGTTCACTATCAAAAAACGAGACACGATCCTCAATAGCCTTCAGATGACGTTGTGCACCGAGGATCGCGGCGCGTGCCATCTCATCACCAAAGGGGCTCGAAATTTTGACATTTGGGTCAGTCCAGAAATCCCACTCTTCTTTGCTGATCATATAGTGCGCGTTAGGAAAAACATGCTCGCCTGTCCGCGTTATCGTTCCAAAAATATGATCGGGGTGTGCATGGGAAACGAGCACGATATCTATTTCGGAAGCTTTTACTCCAGCATTGGCCAGATGTTTTACGAGAACACCCGTGCCTGGCCCTAAACTGTCACCGCATCCATTATCGATGAGAACCTTCTTCCCATTCCCTTCTATAAGTAACGTATTGATATGCGTGTATGCAGTGTCAGATGACAGAAATTTCTTTCGTAGAATGGTGTCAAATTCCTGACTGTTCGCCTTCGGCGCAAGTGCAGCCTGAGGATCATCAAATACGAGGAAGCCATCACTTACCGAAGTGACTGTAAAATTCCCCAAAGAGAAGCTGTAAAATCCTTGTCCCTGATGGAAACGGGACGCATACGGGCTCGAATTCGATGTGGACATGCTACGACTTTCATCTGAATTCTATATGTGATCCGAAAATCCGACGGTCTCATATAGTTAAAAAAATGCCTTCGCCGTTATCGTAGTGAGTTCCACATTTTTCCAAACGTGTAAGATCTGCCATATTGAAACTTAAAAAATCATGTGCAACGCTGTCGCTTTAGCGACCGCCTGAGTAATATTACTAGCATTCAGCACTGAACGGGCACTAACTAGATGCGCACGTACAGCCCGTTCTGTGATACCGATAATCATTGCTGTTTCTGAAGCAGTTTTTCCAAGAGATGCCCATTTCAGGCATTGCTTCTGCCGCGCCGTTAATGCCACTTCAGTTTGCGGAAAATGGCCGATGGCAAGGACATTTTCATGTAACTCACGCGCTAACTGAATAAATTGGGCCTGTAATGAAATGCAGATGGATTTCCATTGCTCTGGCCTTTCAAGGCTGGAAAAACAGACCATCGCTCGGTTTACGAGGGGACCTCTCAGTGGGACCACAAAACCGCTTCTAAAAATACCTCGCTCTGCGGCATGTAAACGCAATTCTCTCGATTTCGCATATGATGATGATATATCAGAGAATAATGCAGGTTTCAGAGAACCAAGACCATAGCTAATTACCGGATCAACATGGATATATTCCTGCTGATGATAATAATCTAGCCATTCTTTAGGCAACGTCGTTAGACAGAATGGAACATCAAGATCAACCGAAAGTATACATCCTGATACATATGTTATATCTGTGCCAATGGTATTTTTTAAATAATAAATTTTATTAAGAAGATCATTTATAGAGAACGACTCATCACGCATGTTTTTATACTTATATTGTGAAAAATAATCCTGCAACTTTGCCATCTCATTTTTGATGCCAGATTTCACCTACTCTATACAGATACAGTCAGACTTCTAGATATGAACAACATCACCTATTCACAGATGGCAGCAGCTCAGACATTGTAGCATGAGATATATATAATGTCCGCTTCATGGGGCCGGTCTTAGTCAATTAAATGTCTGACATGAAGCAACAGCAGTCTGTCTGCTCTATCTCTGTAAACTAGACTGACGGCTCTGTGGAAGGGCGATGTGTCGGTTTTGTGCGGAACAATCGGTAAAACCGGACCCTCACAGGGACGACACTCGCGAAGCCTTGCTTCCCCATTTCGGTCGTTCAAATAACTCGCGAGACTTTCTGAAAGTCCAGATTTGCTAATGAATATTAGTCAAGCGTCAGGCAATTAATTCAATATTAAGTGTTCTAATCCCAATGTGGTCCACCGATTTGAGCAATTGGTGAGTGTATGGCTAAACCTGTCGATTAAATATGGAAGAAAAATATGGTCCCCGAAGAACCGCGCGCTGAACAGGATATTTTCGACGATCTCGCGGCGCTTTGCACTACCCCGGGCTTTGTCCACGCACTCTCATGGATGTCGCTGCGAGACAATTATGTGATGTCCGATGGTACGATGAACAGCGAGGTCCTCGTGAACTCCTATGTGTCCGAGCGAACAATACGGACCGAATTTTCGACGCTGCTTGGCCTTCTGATCCGCCAACCCATCGATTTGAAAGATCCGACGCCCGCTGAGATCCAGACGCTGCTCGACCAGGCACACACGTTATTGCAAGAACTCCATCATCGGTTGGGACAACCGATGATGGACTCGTGTAGAGAACTCGTGAAATTCTCAAAGAAAGAAGCATCCCGCCGTCCTTTCCTATTCGCTCGCGCCGACGTGCTACGGGAGCCCATTTTTTATGGCGGCGAGTCAGCATATAGCTTTCAGTATCGAGACATGGCGCTGGCACGTTACGCTGCGGACGAAGCATGGCTACGGATTAACAAGGGCTTCAGCATCGCTGATGCACAGGCTGTGGCCCGCGCCATCACGGATACCAGTCTTCAGAAGATGCCTGGCGATCGGCTGCCCCATAATACCCAGACCGATAAAGCCGACCCGTAATGTCTGCTCGTTTTGCTGCAAGAAATCTCTCCTGTTCAATGTGATAGAAAAAGGCGCAGGATCGCAGTGCTGCCGACACCAAGAGCCATGGTCGGCAGGAGAGAGAGCCGCGAGGCTGCGAAGATGGTAATGGTCAGACCAGCCAGATCGGAGACTTTCCCTGTTGCGAAAGCCGGGGCGATAACTGAAATCAGAACGCAGCCGGGCAATATGTCCATCAGCGCCATTGTCCGCGCAGACAACTGGCGTCCACTGAGAAGCAGATAGCCTCCGATCCGCGTAAAATAGGTGGCGGCGGCCATACCGACGATGGTCAGAACGGTTGTTGTCTCCATCATCGTGCAGAGACCATGAGCCACGCGGCGACAATGCCAGACAGGCTTCCTGCAGGAACGTACCACGCACCGGGAATCAAGAGATCGGTCATGACGGCAACACCAAGGCTCACCAGCCAAGGTAACGCCATACGCGGCCCCTTCCACATTCCACGCAGCAACACGAGAAAGACGGCAGGAAAGGCCATATCGAGCGCATAGCGTGTCGGGTCCTTGATCAGATGTCCGGTGAGTGCGCCGATCAGGGTAAAGCTCACCCACACCGTATAAAGTGGGAGGGCAACGCCCAGATAATAGCCGGGGCTCAGGAGATTACGCCGCTGCCTCCGGGCTTCTGCCAGAGCCATGGCCCAGCTTTCGTCGCACATGAAGAAGAGCCATGGTAGGACCTGTCGGCGCGAGAAGGTCTGAAGATAAGGAGCAAAGGCTGCTCCCATCAGAAAATGCCGACTGTTGACCAGCAGGGTGACACAGAATGAGCAGGGCGTGCGGTGGATCTGTCCAGATGGTCAGTGCGGCAAATTCGGATCCACCGCCAAAATTCAGGCCGGTCAGAAGAGGGACTTTGCCTTCCGAAGCCACAGATTGAGCATAATATGCCAAATAATGATTTATCAGAAGCAGATAATGCCTACGCTCTGGATGGCATCGATCTTAAAATCCTTGCTGTGCTTCAGAAGAACGGGCGCCTGACCAATGTGGAACTTGCCCGGGAGGTCGGTCTTTCGCCCTCACCGTGTCTGCGCCGCGTGCGCATGCTCGAAGAAAACGGAACGATCCGGCAATATGTGGCCATTCTCGATCCGGCGCGGCTTGGTCTTGCGATGAGCGTTTTTGTCCGCGTCTGGCTCAAGGGGCAGGATGAAGATACGGTTCAATGCTTTACCCGACATGTAATCGCACTCAGTCAGGTCGTTGAGTGCCACCTGATGGCGGGTGACTGCGACTTCCTGCTGCGGGTGGTCGCTGCCGATCTCATCGCCTACAGATGTTTTCAGGCCGAATATCTGGCCCGTATTCCGAGTGTCAGCAGCCTCAAGACAGACATTCCGATGCAGGCCGTCAAAGTGTCGTGGGAACTTCCTGTTGGCACAGGGCAGTAGATGCCTGATCGCTTTTTTTGAACGCAAGAAGTTTCGTTTTCCCCCATATGGTGGCGGCAGAGTTTTTTGCTCCGGCTCATGGTCACTCAGCAACAAGACCTGTAACGGCCTGTTATCATACCTGAAGTATTTCAGTTGAAATAAGTAATAATAACGTTTGTTGTTCGGGGAGATCGTCGTGTCGGTCACTGTCGGAAATCATTCAGGTGTTCAAGAAGAGAAATTCTTCGTTCAAATGTCTGAAAGGGCAGATTTTTGTAAAAACCTGGTCTTCCATATGTGCAGGAATACCAAATAAATCTGGATCTTCCATTCTTCTTCTGCATGAATCTCTAGGCTGCGGTGCCCTATGGAAAAATTTCCTGCGCAATTGGCATTTGTTACCAGTTGGAGAGTTATTGCTTATGACAGGCTAGGGTTCGGAAGTTCTGATCCTCATCTGGGTACGATCGACAGGTCTTTTATCTTTCAGGAGGGACATGAATTCTTGTCTATCTTCTGTGCTCGGGCAGGAATTGCCCGTTTTGTTGCCTGTGGACATAGTGTCTGAGGAAGCATGGCCGTTACAGCGGCAGCCTGTTTGCCGCAAATATGCGAGGCTCTGATTACCTTGTCCACCTTGTCTTTTGTAGAAGAGCGAACCATCCAAGGTGCTGATGGCAGGCCTGTCGGATGAGGCAGAGTAAGTCATCGGTGATCGGGAATGCGACAGCAATAAAATCAGACAGTCTCTTGCAGACCGGTACATCACCGCCTGTATTCCACTAAAGAAAAATCTGATCGAAAACATGTTCGCAAAACTGAAAAACTGGCGACGGATAGCAACACGATACGATCGCTGCGTTCATATATTTATGTCCGCAATCCACATTGTAGCAAGCTTCATCTTCTATCTTAAAGAATGAGTCCTAAACCTAGGGTTCGATGGATGCCGACCAATGTTTCCATCGCCTGAGTCTGGACACTCGGAATATGAAGCAGAGCGATGTGATGAGAAATTTTCTTCCTCCGTAGAAAACATTGTCTGATGAGTATTCAGGTTCACGTCATCTTTGCGCGTTATAGAGGCAAAAGATGTCAGCGCCACAACGGCGTGCTGTGAATCGTATTAGGAAGGCCAGATACAGGTTATGCAACGGGTGATACGTTATGGATTGTCAATTCTGATAACACTCAGCCTGTGTGGATGTGTCTCTTATACCGAAACAGAAAGTATATGTAAGGGAGCGGAAGAAGGTATTCTTCTGCATATAGATGGCTCATATGCGGGCTATCCACATTCTGTTTTACGGCAAGCAGTCTTGCAGAGTGTGGCCTGTCCTATAGAAAAAACAGAACTTCAGGCATTTCACGCTATTGCTGTGCCACCACCACATATGCGGGTGTCTATCAAGCGTCCGGTCGGGCAGGGGCGGTTGGGATCGCTTTCCGTCACATTATTTTCGCAAGGGCGTTTTGTGATTGGTGAACGCATGGCCCTGACGTCTTTTTCACGCACCCAATCACCCTCATCCATAAAAGGCGATATCAACCTGGCAACGATCAATTTATGGAATGATCTTTCTGTCCGGATTGCACACAACAAGCCGATTATTCCGTAGGAGGCTGCGTGTAACTTCATGCGTGAGATATTATTCCACAGTGTTGCGGTCTTTTCATTTAGTATATTTTCCGCAAATGCCCAGAAAATTCCAGAAAAAATAGATTATCATAGAGCCGTTAATATGGCTTGGGCGGTTGATCCTGTGCGTACGGAATTGCAGATTGGCCATCATTCTGCAAAGGCGCGCAGCAGTGCGGCAGGATCATGGTTTGCTGGCGGACCAACTCTGTCCGGTGAATATATGGATGACCATGCAATTGGGAGTAATGAAGGGTACACCACCTATCAGGGAGGGGTGTCCGTACCGCTTTGGTTACCAGGGCAGGGGAGCGCCACACGTCAGGTTGCAAGTGCTGAAGCTGCATCTCTGGATGAGCAGTTAAATGTTGAATACCTGTCGCTTTCCATAAGGATATTGGATGGGGCGGCCAAAGCACAGATTGCTCAGGAACGTTTAAAGGCGGCACATCAACTGTATGAGTATGCAAGCAGGATAAACAGTTTGGTTGCTCATTCTGCGCATGTAGGTGAATCTTCATCTTCGGAAAGCCAGATAGCACAGTCAGAAATGGAAAATGCCCGTAATGAACAGGCATTAGCGCAAGAATATCAGGAAAATGCTCAGGCTGAACTGGAAGTTTTATTTGCCCAGCCAGTTGAGGTTGATCTTTCTCATGGCGCAGATATGGCACATGTGCGGTTTGTGGAACCGCGTGATATGGAAGACAATGATCCGCGTGTAAAAGCCGCACACAAAAATGTTGAAGCTGCACAAGCTAATATGAAGCTTGCCCGCCGCTCTTTTATGCCCAACCCAGAACTGGGCATCGATGTGATTCATGAAAAACAGTATGGCAGCCCATGGGATGATCGGGTTGGTGTCAACTTTAGCATCCCACTACCAAGCGAGGCCCGGAATACACCGATTATGTCTGAGGCCAGCAACAGGCTTGCTTCTGCCAATAGTCAGGAAATACAGGCCCGGCGCATGGTGCATCTGGAAATATCCCGTGTGCGGGCTCGGCTGATGGCTGCCACAGCGGCCCGGCAGACTACACGTATAGCCGCCGCAAATATGCAAAAGCATGCAGCGGCAGAAGAGCATGCATGGCAGGTGGGAGAGGCAACACTCGAAACTGTCATGCAGGCAAAACAGGCGGCCTGCAATGCGCAATTTGCCAACGATCGAGCAGAGGTGGAGTGGCATGTCGCAACGCTGCGTATGATGATTGCCATGGGGATCACACCATGAAAGGGCGTATCCTTCTGTATTTCACTGTGTGTTTTTGTATGTCGTCTCTCGCCAATGCCGAAGATCAGATACTTCCTTCAGTTGTGACGCTGGATATGGCAGCAATAAAAAATGAAGGCATTACAGTGATCTTTTCTAAATCCGGCAAGGTTTCTCGCATTTTGCCAGTTATCAGCCGGGTTATGCCTGATACTACGCGGCTTGTGTATATTCACCCAGCCGGAAGCGGCAAAGTGCTGGATGTTTTGGTGCAACCAGGTGCTTCAGTCCGTAAAGGACAGGCCCTACTGCGCTATCAGGATCATTCCCTTCATGGTACACGGCTTCAAGCTATTCAGATGCGTGCCGCGTTAACCGCTGCCATTGCCAGTAGAAATGATGCTGTAGCTGCAGTGCAGCGCGCAAAACAACTGGTTGGTCAAACCCTTTCATTGGCAGAGCTGCGCCGCAGGCAGGATATTTTGGCGCAGGCAGATGCAACCATGCTGGCCCGGAAAGCAGATGTGGATACATTGGGTCATCGGTTTAACGAGGAGTTCAATTCATCCTCTGAACAAAGCAGCCGGAAACAGCAGGATGAGGTCTCAACCTTGATCTCTCCGGTTGATGGTATGGTGCAAACGCTAGACACATCTGTCGCTGCAGACTTAACGCCAGCTACAAACGTGGCGAGCGTAGCGGATCTGTCTGATGTGTGGATTGTTTCGGACATTACGCCGGAACAAGCAGCACGTCTTCAGCCCGGTGGACTACAGACCACAGAGACCAACGATGGTGCCATCACATCCCGGATTGATACAGTGGATGGCATGGCCAACCCGCAAACAGGGTTGGTGCGTGTTATCAGCCGTGTTTCCAACCCAACTGGTGTGTTGGTACCCGGCATGGTGCTGGATGCCAGCTTGACGGAGCGTGACAGTGTAACGGGAATTGTCGTGCCTTCAGATGCCCTTCAGAAAATTGATGTTCATAATGTCGTATTTGTGCAGATAGATAAAACGCATTACCGGCCTGTGATGGTGAATATAGCTTTGGATGATGGTAAGCATGCGGTTGTAAGCTCAGGCTTGAAAGAGGGTGAGGCAGTGGTTAGCCACGGCAGTTTTGCCCTGAAATCACTCATCGGGCTGGCCGGAATGGACGCAGACTGATGACCCGTAAATATTTGGATGTTTTGCTGCGGGCTCGTATGCTGGTGCTGGGTGGACTGGCTCTGATATTGGCGGCAGGTATTATGGCAGTACTAGAACTGCCTGTGGAGGCTGTGCCCGATATTTCACCAAAGCAGGTGCTTGTCTCTGTTGTGGCACCAGGCCTTGCAACCGAGGAAGTGGAAAAACTGATCACCTTTCCGGTTGAAGCCAGCATGACTGGTATTCCCGGTATGACGGATCTACGCTCTGTTTCCCGTGGCGGGGTCTCGGTTGTTTATGTGCAGTTTGCTGATGATACGGATATCAATCTTGACCGCACGCGGGTAAATGAGCGCATCCAGCAGGCGCGGGGCTCCATATCTGTTCCGGGTATTACTGTAAGCATGGGGCCACTTGCAACGGGCATGGGTGAAATCATGCAGTTCCAGATCAAGGGGGCGGGGCGCTCACTTATGGAACTCAATCGGATCATGAACTGGACGGTAGTACCGCAGATGCGGCTTGTGCCGGGCGTTGTGGACGTAAACGTCAATGGTGGTGCGGAAGAAACCTATGAGGTTGCGCTGGATCCTGCCCGGCTGATTGCCAGTAATCTTTCAGTGAGTGATATTTATCACGCGGTGGATGCAAATAATGCGGCCTCAGGCGGTGGGTGGATCACCCATCATGCCGAGCAGCAGAGTGTGGTCGGGCGTGGGCTGGTGCGCAGTCTTGCTGATTTTGGCAATATTGCCGTACGCGCCAATGCCGATGGATCTATTATACGTTTGCGTGATCTTGGGCGCATTACAATTGGAGCACGCACACGCCTTGGCGCTGTTACCCGTGATGGGCAGGGTGAAATTGTGATTGGTGTGGTGATGATGGAAAGTGGCGCAAGTTCTAATGCTACATTGGCCGCCATTAATCGTGCTTTGCCAAGCATAAGGCAATCCCTACCAACGGGTGTTACGCTGGAGCCCTATTACACCCGCGCCACATTAACCGGGCAAACAATTGCAACCGTGCGCGATAACCTGCTGATGGGTGCTGTGCTGGTGATAGTGGTGCTTGTGGTTGTGATTGGAAGCTGGCAGGCCTCTCTGGTGATTGCTTCCGTTATCCCAGTGGCTCTTGTCTGCGCCATGGCCGGTATGCGGTATTTTGGCATTTCAGCCAATCTGCTTAGCCTTGGCGCAATTGATTTTGGCATGATTGTTGACGGCTCATTGGTGGTTATTGAGCATATCCTTTCAAGGCGGGAGGAGGCGCCAGAAGCCGCGTTTATGCCCCTGGTTGTCTCATCCGTTCAGCAGGTCATGCGGCCTGTGGGTTTTGCCATACTGGTCATCATTATGGTCTATCTGCCTATTCTTACCCTGCAGGGCATTGAAGGGCATATGTTCCGGCCTATGGCGCAAACGGTTATCATGGCGCTTCTAGCTTCGCTGGCTTATTGCTTCATCTGTATTCCCGTCATTGCGGCTTTGACTCTGGCGCGTGTGCGGCCACAAGGAGATACATGGCTTATTGCTCGACTGCGCGCTCCATATACACATCTGACAGAGTGGGGAGACGCACATCCGTGGCTTCTATTTGGGGGCACGCTGGCCGTTCTGGTGTTATCGGCAGGTCTTGCAACACGTCTGGGTGGGGAGTTCATTCCCCAGCTTGATGAAGGGGCTTTGGCTGTTACCACCACACGTTTGCCCTCAGCATCTCTGGAGACAGTGCTTGCATCGGTGACAAGACAGGAACAGATTCTGAGGGGTTTTCCTGAAGTCAAAACGGTTGTCAGCAATACGGGCACATCCGCCATTCCCACAGACCCGATGGGTGTGAATGAGACTGATAGCTTTATTCTTCTCAACCCACCATCAACATGGAAAACCGCACGCACACAGGCTGGGCTGGTGGCTGCAATGGATAAGACGCTGCGGCGAGAATTGCCAGATGCACTGTATTCCTGGAGTCAGCCGGTGCAGATGCGCATGGATGATCTGCTCTCTGGCGTAAGAACACAGATTGCAGTTTCGATTTTTGGTGGTGACCTGACAACACTCACCACTCTGGGGAACAAGGTTGTAGCTGCTATCTCAAGTGTAAAAGGTGCCGCAGATGTGGCAGCGGCGGGTGATGGCAGTGTGCCACTGGTTGTGGTGGACATTGATCGCGCACAGGCGGCCAGCCGCAACGTGGCAGTACAGGATATTCTGGATACGGTGGAAGCCATAGGCGGGCATATTGGTGCGCGACCTGTTATTGTTGGTAATGCCATTATCAGCACCCAGGTGCGCCTGAACGGTCGCCATGTGGCTTCAGCGGCAGCTATTGCTGCCTTGCCTGTCCGGCGTATGGATGGGCAGGGGAATGTCATGCTTTCACAAGTGGCGCATGTGCATGAAGTTGACGGTACACCACGTATCAGTCGTGATGGTGTGCGCCGCCGCATGGTTGTGCAGGCAAATGTGCGAGGGCGGGATCTTGCCTCCTTTGTTGCCGAAGCGCAGCAGTGTGTGGCGCATGATGTGCATCTGCCATCGGGTTATACCATGCAATGGGATGGGCAGTTTCGTAACCTACGCTCAGCCGTGCAACGTCTGGAAATTGTTCTGCCGATTGCCCTTAGCCTGATATTTGCATTGTTGGTTGTAACCTTTGGCGCAATCACGCCCGCACTCTTGGTTTTTATTAATCTGCCTGTGGCTGCAACCGGCGGCATTATTATGCTGACATTACGTGGAATGCCCTTTAGTATTTCAGCAGGTATTGGATTTATTGCCCTGTTTGGGGTGGCTATTCTGAATGGCGTTGTGCTGGTGAGCGAAATAGCCGCATTGCGCGCGCAAGGGATGGCCGTGGCGCAGGCAGCTTTTGCGGGCGCAAAAGCCCGCTTCAGGCCGGTTATGGCTACGGCGTTGGTGGCCAGCCTTGGCTTCTTTCCCATGGCGTTTTCTGAAAGTGCCGGGGCGGAAGTGGAAAGGCCTTTGGCTAGTGTGGTGATTGGCGGGCTGGTAACATCCACGCTGCTTACTCTGCTGGTGCTGCCATCCCTGTATGCTCGTGTCATGCGAGAGAAGGTTCAGAACTGATGCGTATCCTCATTGTGGAAGACGAGCACGATCTTGGGGCAGCCGTGCAAGAGCGTATGCGGCAGGATGGACATGCCGTGGACTGGTTCATGACACTGGAAGATGCACGCGCAGCCGTAGCAACTGTGGATTATGACTTCATGTTGCTGGATCTTGGACTGCCAGATGGCAATGGGCGCGATCTTTTGCGCGAGATCCGCCGCACGTCCTTTGATACCGCCATTTTAATCACAACGGCAGAAGACCAGATCAGTGACAGGATTGCAGGTTTGTCCGATGGAGCAGATGATTACATTGTCAAACCTTATGACCTGAACGAACTTGTTGCGCGGATTGCAGCAGTCGCGCGCCGGTATGTCACGCCACGCAGGCAGGCCTGCTACCAGATAGGCGAGATTGTTATTGACCGGGAAAATGGTTCCGTGACGCGTAACGAGATGGAACTTGAGTTAACAGCACGGGAATGGGCAATCATGGAATTACTGTCACGCAGGCCCGGGCGCATTTATTCTCGCCAGCAGATTGATACAGCCCTGTATGCATTGGATCAGGATGTTGGCAGCAATACGGTCGAAGTTTTTATTAGCCGCCTACGTAAAAAAGTTGGCAATACGGCTATAAAAACCGTTCGTGGCCGGGGATACTGCCTACCCGATAGAGCAGATGCATGAAAAACTGGAGCCTTGCGACCCGGATTGTCAGTGGTGTTCTGTGTGTGGTCACGCTGAGTCTTCTTGCCCTTAGTGTCGCAGTTGCTGGTTTCACGCGTTACGAAATAACAGAACGTCTGGACAATTCCTTGCAGGAAGTATCCGAACGTTTGCAGGCTATCATCACCATACAGCCGCATAAAGCCCAGTCAGACATCGTGGCATGGGTGCCCGATGTGGGGCCACGAACACTTGCGTATCAGGTTGTTGATCAATCTGGCCATGTTGTTCTGCGTTCTCAAAATGCACCGGTTGAGCCTTTTGTGCCTGATATTCATACAGGTTTTGCTAATACGCCTTTGTTTAGGGTTTATATCGCAGCACCTACGGCCACGGCTTATCGTGTTTTGGTTGGAGAACCCACGTTGCATCGGCGAGGGGCCACATGGCGCGCAACTGCTATAGCCATTTTGCCGATACTGATTTTTTTGCCCGTAATTTGGGTGTTGGTACGCCTGATAGTACGTCGTGCTTTACGACCTTTAAAGCGTTTGCATGATGAAATGCAATCTCGTGGCAGTGGGAATTTAAGCCCTATTTCGTCACTTGATTTGCCGGTCGAACTGGTTTCCATCCAGCATGCCGTAAACACGCTTCTGTCCCGTCTTAAAACAGCACTTTCTACTGAACGCGCTTTTGCAGCTAGTGCAGCGCATGAATTGCGTAACCCACTTGGTGCCTTGCTTGCGCAGGTGCAGATGTTGGGGTGCATGTTGCCTGAAGGATCTTTGGCTAATAAACGGGTGGAAGTTATAGTTGATCGCACCTGTAGATTGGCCCGAACGGTTGAAAAACTTCTACAGTTTTCACGTGCCTCTTCTGGCGTTGCTTTTCGGCGAGATCGTTTTGATCTGCTGGCCGTATTATATGTGCTGGTTGATGATTTGGGGCATCTACCACGTGATGGCCGGAGTATTAATTTAAAAGCCAAGGGTATTGAACATATTTTTGTTTATGGAGATATGGACGCAACCGGTATTCTGTTGCGTAATCTGCTTGAAAATGCCCTCTTGCATGGCACTTCTGATATGCCAGTAAAGGTTGAGGTAAAACCTGAGGGCTGTATTGACGTTATTAATGATTGTCCTGCCTTGGCTCCGGACACATTGGCTCATCTGACAAGCCCATTTGTGCGTGGTGGCAGTTCCAGTAATGGAAGCGGCCTTGGTTTAGCAATTGCCAGTAATATTGCCAGACAGATGGATGCGCGCTTGCAATTACAATCACCTCTTACTGGTTCTGCGCGGGGATTAAGTGTTTCCCTGTGTTTCCCTAACCCAGAAATCATACTGCTGCCTGAAGAGAGCTGACAGTAATACGTTCAGGTTTGTGTCATGTTTGTGATGTATGATGTTCTGGATGAAATGGTTTTTGTTGTGATTTCTCTTGTGAAAAGAAATGTTTTTCAGAAAATGCAGGCGATTGAAAATACATCAATCAAATATAGGAAATAATATCTTGAATAGCCAGAAAGAAACGTATGCAACATCCCGTTTGGGATGGCTGCGGGCTGCTGTGTTGGGCGCGAATGATGGTATTCTGTCAACATCCAGCCTTATTATGGGTGTTGCTAGTGCACATGCTAGTCGAGAAAATATTTTGCTGGCTGGAATATCAAGCCTGGTGGCCGGAGCCATGTCTATGGCTGCAGGAGAGTATGTTTCTGTCAGTTCACAGGCAGATGCAGAAAAAGCTGATCTTGCCCGTGAAAAGCAGGAACTTGGTAGCAGTTGGGATACCGAAGTTGGCGAACTGGCTGATATATATTGCCAGCGCGGGCTGGATGGTGCTCTGGCGCGCAAGGTTGCACAGCAGTTGATGCAACATGACGCATTGGGGGCACATGCCCGTGATGAATTGGGTATTTCTGATGCAACATCTGCACGACCAATACAAGCCGCCTGTGCATCGGCTGGAGCATTTTCGTCTGGCGCAATACTTCCAGTTTTGGCTGCATTACTCTCATCTTCATCTATTGTATCATGGGTTGTGTCCGCCGTCTCACTCATAAGCTTGGCATTACTTGGCGTTGTGGGGGCCTGTGCCGGTGGTGCTGCACCTTTGCGGCCTACCGTGCGCGTCATATTTTGGGGTATTGTTGCTATGGTGGGAACAGCTTTTGTTGGGAAAATGTTTGGTGGTCGGTAAAAAATTATCGTTATTATATAATAAAATTTTGTTCCCATGAGTGTTATATTTTATAAAAATACAATGTTCATTGTATAAATTCATAACTAATTATCAACCGTATAATTTAGTTTTCATATTTAACAGGAGGATTTTTGCGTAAATTATCATCTTTGCTTGGGTGAACGATGAAAACAATTTACGCACCTATGCCGCAAAGACCGATACCTACAAAGTTTTCAAGAGGATGCTGGAGAACGGCAACCCATCTGATAGTTGGGCCGCGCTTTGTAAAGAAGCGTCCGATCAAGAGCAGTTGACCGGCTGGAAATTTCCTCGTCTTCAAATACGTGACGAATACTGTAGAGTGTTGCACTATTACTTGTTGTCATCTGTGTCAGAACTAGAATCTGTTAGGCTCAGGACTCATTTTTTAAGATAGAAGATGAAACTTGCTGCGATATGGATTGCGGACATGAAGGTATGAGCGCACCGGTCACATCGGGTAGCAACCCACCGCCAGTCTTTCAGTTTTGCGAACATGTTTTCGATCAGATGGCGCTTTCTATACAGATGCCAATTGTAAGGTGGCTTTGATTCCTTGTTCTTCTTTGGTGGAATACAGGCGGTGATGTTCCGGTCTGCGAGAGACTGTTTGATTTTATTGCTGTCGTATCCCCAATCACCGATGACTTCCTCTGTCTCATCCGACAGGTTCGCCAGCAGCACCTTTGAAATCACTGACCTGTCCAGCAGTCAAATGAAGGCGGACAGGTCGGCCCGGATCATCGCACACGGCATGAAGTTTTGAGTTCAGGCCGCCTTTTGTCCGTCCGATATGGCGGGGAAAAGCCTCTTTTTGAGCAGGAACGCCGATGTCCGGTGTGCCTTGAGGTGTGTTGCATCGACGCGGATTTCTCACACTTGAGGCAATTTCGGGTCATTTTGTAGAATTCAGTCATCCCACAGGAGCCCGATCTGGAATATTGACG
>NZ_VHON01000005.1:0-238936 GCF_008690365.1 Acetobacter sp. DmW_136 | reverse complement strand
CAAAACCGTCATCCACGTCATGGCCGACGCACAGCGCCTCGGCGTTACAAAACTCGGAATCGTCGGACAGGAACAGTTCGTAGACGGTAAAATATAAGGGGTGGGTTTGATCATGAAATTGTGGTCAAGTATCTGATACGTCGTTTTTATTATTTCCATTTATGAAAAGCGGTTGATTGTCATGCAGCATACATTCCAGTCTGGGCGCGGGATGGTGACATCACCGCATCATCTGGCCAGCCAGAGTGGTCTTTCCATACTGAAGCAGGGCGGCACAGCTCTAGAGGCTATTGTGGCAATGGCCTCTACCTTATGTGCGGTTTACCCTCATATGACTGGTATTGGAGGCGATGCTTTCTGGTTGGTTTCTTACCCAGATGGCCGGGTGGAAGTGATAGAAGCCTGTGGTGCTGGAGCCTTACAAAGTTCAGCAGATGCATATCGTCAAGCAGGACATACCACTGTGCCATGGCGTGGAGGGTGGGCCGCCAACACAATGGCTGGCACTGTTTCTGGCTGGCAGCTTGCTTTGCAGCAGAGTGCATCTATCAAGAACCCACTTCCATTGAATGCACTTTTGGAAGATGCCATTTGGTATGCTGAAAATGGCTATGTTGTTTCAGAGAGTGAAGCCGAGCTTCTGGCTTCCAAGCAAAGCGAACTTTTGCAAAATCAGGATTTTGCACAGTCTTATGCGCCTGATGGCAAATTGTTTCAGCATGGCATGGTACGTAAGAACCCGGCATTAGGGCAGACACTGCGCCAACTTGCCCAAGATGGATTGCAAAGTTTTTATACAGGTGCCACCGCGCACACCCTGTTGCAGGATCTGCAACGCGCAGAAAGCCCCTTAAGGGCAGAAGATTTTGTATCTCATAAAGCTCTCTTTAAAAAACCACTTGCTGCAAAGCTGAAGGGGGCACACGTTTACAACGCACCGCCACCCACTCAGGGCGTGGCTTCTTTGGCAATCTTGCGGCTATTTGAAAAACTGGGTGTGCAGGAAGGCGAGGGCTTTGCGCATATACATGGCCTGATAGAGGCTACAAAACAGGCCTTTTTGTTCCGCAATGCGCATGTAGGTGATCCACGGTGGATGACAGAAGATGCACAGGCTTTTCTAGACAACGAAAAACTGTGCACCGAACTGGCGCATAAAATTGACATGCAACATGCTTCCCCTTGGCCTCAGCCCTCACAGGCCGGAGACACCACATGGATGGGAGCCATTGATCCCTCTGGCATTGCTGTCAGCATGATACAAAGCCTGTATTTTGAGTTCGGATCTGGTGTTTTTCTGCCGCAAACAGGAATTCTATGGCAAAATCGTGGTGCTTCCTTCCAACTGGGGGAAGGCGCATGGAATGCCTTTGCACCAGGCCGCAAGCCTTTTCATACCCTCAATCCAGCACTAGCGCATTTTGATGATGGCCGGGTGATGGTTTACGGCACAATGGGGGGAGAAGGCCAACCCCAAACACAGGCAGCGGTTTTCACCAGATACGCACAGTTTGGCACACCTTTGCAGCAGGCTGTTACGGCCCCCCGATGGTTACTGGGGCGCACATGGGGAAGTGAAAGCCAATCCCTAAAGGTAGAAAGCAACATGGATGCTGGTGTTGTGGCCAAGCTGGAAAAAGCAGGCCATCCTGTAGAACGTGTTGCACCTTTTTCCAGCATCATGGGGCATGCCGGGGCTATCGTACGGCATGCTCATGGTGTTCTGGAAGGCGCGGCAGACCCACGTAGTGATGGATGTGTGGCGGCTTTTTAAGGCCGCTCATACACAGATTGCCCATTCACCCACGTTGCTTTTACGCTGCGATCATCCCCCAGAATAATCAATGGGAAAAGCATATCCTGCACCGTCTGGCAGGGGGCTGTTCTTTGCGCAAGCATAGGCGTGGCAGCCGGATCTAATATACAAAAATCCGCCTCCATACCGGGTGTAATGCGGCCGATTTTTGTATCCAGTTTAAGAGCTTCCGCAGCCCCCGCCGTTGCAAGCCAGAAAGCCTGAAGAGCTTGCAACCTTTCTCCCCCAGCCATGAGAGAAACTTTATAGGCTTCTCCCATCGTGCCAAGCATGGATAAGGTTGTGCCTGCACCAATATCTGTACCCAAGCCGACATGCACGGGCCGGTCTGACCGCATGGCATCAAACAGTTTAAATAAGCCGCTCCCTAAAAACAGGTTGGATGTCGGGCAATGAGCAAGCGTGCACCCTGCATGATGACATTGCTGAAAATCTGTTTCCTGCAAATAAATACCATGCCCAAAAATAGAGCGTGCTCCAACTAACCCTGCCTGTGCGTACACATCCAAATATGAAGCGGATTCTGGAAACAAGCTGGCAACAGCTTTTATTTCATCCAGATTTTCCGCCAAGTGCGTTTGCATAAACACATCTGGGTGGCGTGCCAGCAGACCACCCGCCATTTCCAATTGTTCTGGTGTGCTGGTAATGGCGAAACGAGGCGTGACCGCGTAAAGCTGACGGCCTTTATTGTGCCAGCTTTGAATTAAAGCGGTTGAATCATCATACCCACTTTTGGCCGTATCTCGTAGATTATCTGGGGCATTGCGATCCATCAGCACCTTGCCCGCAATCATGCGTGTCCCGCGTTTTTCTGATTGTTTGAAAAACGCATTCACTGATTGCGCATGCACTGTGCAGTATACCGCAGCAGTGGTTGTTCCATTCCGCAAAAGTTCGTCCAGAAACGCGCTGGCAACAGCTTCTGCATAGGCCGAATTATCAAACTGGGCTTCGGTTGGAAAAATATACTGTTCCAACCACGGTAAAAGTTGCTGCCCCCAGGAGGCAATAGCTGGCATTTGCGGGTAATGAACGTGCGTATCAATAAACCCGGCGGAAATAATGCTATCTGGGTAATGTGTAACTGCAATGGCCTTATCTAGCTTAGGCACAAGGGCCGCATAAGGCCCACAATCCATTATACGGCCCGCTTCCATTATAATCAGGCCGTCTTCTTCAACATGCAGGCTTTCTTCCGGAGGCACCAGAAAAGGATTGCCCGTGAACGTAATGTAGCAACCCCGAATAGCCGTTTTTGCTGAAGATACTGACATGATTTTATAGCTGTTCCAGAAAGAAATTTTCAATTTCGCTAATAATAAACCGCGCTGCCGTAGAAAGCTGGCGAGAGCGGTCTACACACAAAGCCAAGGATAATGGCGTAAGTTTTTTATGCACAATAGGGGTAAAAGCAAGTTGGTTCTTTTGCACTTCATCATAGGCATCCAGATAACTTAAAATCCCAATTCCCGTGCCCTCCAACACCAGAGATTTGATCATCTGAATATTATCTGCACGTGCAACAGCAGCTATTTCTATACCTGTTTCTGCTTCCAAAAGCCCAATGGGCCGCCAAAGCGCAAGAGGCGGCGAAGGCACAATAACCGGATATTCCGCAGCCACACTAAAACGTGCCTCGCTTAACGCCGCAACGGGGTGAGACGGCAGAGAAATAAACCCCAAAGGGATTTCCTTATGCGCCCGTACGGTTAATTCCCGCATGTGGCTTGGGTTAAACATAAGGGCAAAATCTGCGTGTCCCTTTACCAGAAGCTCTCCCATATTCTGGCTTTTGCGCACATGCACACTCACCAAAATACCCGGATGGCTTTCACGCAGCCGCCCCAATAGAACCGGCAAGAAACCTTTGGTGAGTGCATCTGGAATAAGAATATCCGCCGTGCCCTGCCGTAAGCCTTTAAGATTATCAAGCTGGATTTTAAGCGTATTTAAGTCTCGCGACCAATGGCGGCAGGATGTTAGCAGCAATTCCCCTGCCGTTGTTAGGCGCAGACCTGTTGGCAAGCGTTCGAACAATAACGTGCCCAGTAATTTTTCACCCTGAAGAATCTGCCTATCAATAGCGGAAGCGGCAATATGCAATTCGTCCGAAGCCTTACGGATTGAGCCATGCTGAGCAACAGCCATGAAGTAACGAAGAAAACGGGAAAAAACTGGCATTTGCTTTTGCTCTCATTTTGCGAACGCACCATGCTGAATTATGTCATATACAAGAACGATGCGAATGTGAAACATTATGCTTGATTTTATCGTCGTTGTCAGGGGCATGAATCAGATTGTTTTCGGGCAACGCATATTTCGGACTGATATGCAGGCATGGAACAGCTTAATAAACGTGTGCGTGATGATCTCGCAAAAATTCAGTATGCAACAGGCAATTGGTGCATTCCCCACAAGCATGATGGCGAAGATGTTCTGGATGTTGCTATTATTGGCGGCGGGCAGGGCGGTTTGGCCACCTGCTTTGGGCTAAAGCGGCGCGGCATTACCAACACCTGTATTTTTGATACCGCCCCCAAAGGAGGAGAAGGCCCGTGGATTACGTTTGCACGTATGCTAACCCTGCGTACGCCCAAATATGTAACCGGCCCAGATTTGGGCATTCCCAGCCTGACACCTCAATCCTGGTACGAAGCACGCTACGGAGCTGCTGCATGGCACACGCTGGATAAAATTTCCCGCCAGGATTGGCAGGCTTATCTGGATTGGGTGCGTGATGTTCTGGATTTGCCTGTAAAAAATGAACACGAACTATTAGATATTGATTGGCAGGATAACCTGCTGAAACTAACTTTTGCATGTGCCGGTGGCGTAAAAAAACAGGTTTGGGCGCGCAAAATTGTGCTGGCAACGGGTATTGAAGGCGGTGGCGCATGGCATGTGCCAGACTTCATTACAAAAGCTCTGCCAAAAGCACGTTATGCCCATACGTGCGAACAGATTGACTTTGAAAAACTGCGCGGCAAACGCATTGGCGTTCTTGGTGCCGGGGCCTCGGCTTTTGATAACGCGGCAACGACTTTGGAGCATGGTGCCAAGCAGGTTGATCTGTGCCTGCGTCGTAAAAAAATTCCATCTGTAAACCCATACCGCTGGATGGAAAATGCTGGATTTCTCAGCTATTTTTCAGAACTGGATGATCTGGTGCGCTGGCGCTTCATGCAGCGGATTTATGATCTCAACCAGCCGCCCCCGCAGGATACGTTCTGGCGCTGCCGGAGCCATAAAAACTTTGCCTTCCACACGGGCACTCCGTGGCTTTCCGTGAAGGAGGAAGGGAAAGACGTGGTTGTGACCACGCCACATGGTGAAATGCGGTTTGACTTCCTGATTATTGGCACAGGATTTGTTATTGATCTGGCCCAGCGGCCAGAACTGGCTAAAGTGGCGCCGCATATTGCCCTTTGGCGGGATTGTTTTGCCCCACCGGAAGACGAACAAAGCACACTTCTGGGCAGCCACCCTTATCTGGGCGAACGCTTCCAGTTTTTGCCGCGCAATGCGTCCGATCCACTAGCTCCAATGCTTGCGGCCATTCATAACTTTACATTCTCTGCCACACCCAGCATGGGGCTTTCTGGCTCATCCATCAGCGCCATGCGGTTTGGGGTGGAAAAACTCACCTTCGGCATCGGGCGTGATCTGTTTGTGCAGGATGGTGAAAAACACCTGCAAAGCCTGCTGGATTACAATGTAGATGAATTGGTTAGTCTGGAACCTCCTCAGTGTGTGTGATGATGTGTTCAGGAAGGTAAGGAAATAATGCAGAATTACCCGCGCGATATGGTGGGATACGGCGCTTGCCCGCCGGATCCACGCTGGCCCAACGCTGCCCGTATAGCCGTGCAGTTTGTTGTGAATTACGAAGAAGGTGCCGAAAACTCTGTCCTACATGGAGATAAAGGGTCTGAGGCGTTCCTTTCGGAAATGATCGGCACAACATCTATCGTAGGCGAACGCTGCATGCAGATGGAAAGTCTGTATGAATACGGTAGCCGCGCGGGGTTCTGGCGCTTACATCGGTTGTTCGAACAGACGGGCATCAAGCCCACCGTGTTTGGTGTGGCAACAGCTATGGCACGCAACCCCATAGCCGTTGCAGCCATGCAGAAAAGCGGGTGGGAAATTGCCTCTCATGGCCTGCGCTGGATTGATTATCAGCATATGCCTGAAGATGTTGAGCGTGAGCATATTCAACAAGCCATAAAGCTACATACGCAAGTTACGGGTGAACGTCCGCTTGGGTGGTATCAGGGCCGCACAAGCCCGAACACAGCCCGCCTTGTGGCTGAAGAAGGCGGCTTTGTTTACGATGCGGATTCATATGCAGATGACCTTCCGTATTATGACAGAACACACGGCAGGCCGCAGCTTATTGTGCCTTACACGCTGGACGTGAACGATATGAAGTTTGCGGCTCTGAACGGCTTTACAGAAGGCGAACAGTTTTTCCGCTACCTGCGAGACTGCTTTGATATGCTGTATCAAGAGGGCGGTCGCATGATGTCTGTTGGCCTGCACTGCCGTCTGGCAGGCAAGCCCGCACGTGCCTTGGCAGTTGCCAAGTTTATACAGCACATCCAGCAGCATGAAGGAGTGTGGACACCAACCCGTCTGGAAATAGCCCGCCATTGGCAAAAGGTGCACCCCGCATGATGTGCTTGCAGGATGTAAACACGCTCTCTCCCGCACAGTTTGTTGAAACATTTGGGGGCATTTACGAACACTCTCCGTGGGTGGCGGAAGCGGCCGTAACGCAACGCCCCTTTGCCTCCTTGCAGCAGATGCAACTGGTCTTTTCCCAAGCCGTGCAACAGGCTCCGGAAAGCCAAAAACTGGCGTTGGTGCGTGCCCACCCAGAACTTGGCCACCGTATGGGCATAGATCCGGACTTAAGTGCTGAATCAACGCAGGAGCAGGGGAGCGCCGGGTTAGATCGGCTTTCTCCCACCGAATACAAGCAACTCCATGAGCTGAATGACGCTTACCACAAAAAATTTGGCATGCCGTTTGTTATTTGTGTCCGCAAAGCCACCAAAGCCGTTATTCTGGAAGCCTTGGAACAACGTCTGACAAGCTCCTTTACAGTAGAGCTTGCAGAAGCGCTAAAGCAGATTGATGCAATAGCAGCCTTAAGATTACAGGATAAGGTGCAGGCATGAGCTCTCTTTCCACACATGTGCTTAATACAGTTTCTGGCCACCCGGCCAGTGCTGTGCAAATCCGCCTTTTTGCCGGTGATACTCTTGTGTTTACAGGGGTAACAAATGCCGATGGCCGCTGTGCAGAACTCAGAAATCTTGAACTCAAACCCGGTCAGTATCGGCTGGAGTTTGAAATCGGCACCTATTTTCAGCAACAGGGCATGAATCTGCCAGAACCTCTTTTTCTGGATATCGTGCCAATTGTTTTTGGATTGGGTGAAGCCATGCACGCCCATGTGCCGCTGCTTGCTGCACCTTATGGTTATTCTACTTACAGGGGAAGCTAACAGATGAAAGCTGCCAGAAACGTTCCGCAAGCGGTTCATCCTGTAGATGAATTCCTGCCTTTCTGGCAGTTGGGTGTTTATGGATTGCAGCACGTGCTCACATTTTATGCTGCATCTGTAATTGTACCTATTCTGCTTGCCAGTGCTCTTGGGCTTTCGCACGATGCCTTGGAACACCTTATTGAAGCCGATCTTTTCACCTGCGGCATTGCCTCGCTTATTCAGGCCGTGGGTATTGGGCCTCTGGGTGTCAAACTTCCTCTGTTACAAGGGGTTACGTTTGTTTCCGTTACCCCCATGATTGCCATTGGCATGGCTGCCGGGGGTGGCATTGAAGGGCTGCATCAGATTTTTGGTGCTGTTATTGTTGCGGGTATTTTTTCCTATTTTATGGCGCCATTTTTCTCACGATTGATCCGTTTTTTTCCGCCTGTTGTCACCGGGTCTGTCATTCTGGTTATTGGGTTGGCTCTGCTGCCTGTGGCGGCCAATGATATTGTTAATGGCCAAGGCACGGGCACCATGCAAAACCCTGTCAGCCTGCGTAATGTTGCGTATGGCTTGGGTACGCTGCTGTGCATTCTGGCTGTTCAACGTTTCTTCAAGGGTTTTCTGGGCACCATTGCTGTGCTGGTTGGCCTGATTATGGGCACGCTGGTTGCATGGATTTTGGGAGATGCACATTTTGGAGATGTGTCATCCGCACCACTCTTAACCATTGTGCGCCCGCTATATTTTGGCATGCCCAGTTTTCATATCGTACCCATTCTTTCCCTGATTATCGTAATGATGATTTCCATGCTGGAAACAACGGGAGATGTGTTTGCCACTGGTGCTATTGTGGACAAAAAAATCACTCCGCGTGATATCACTCGCGCCATTCGCGCAGATGGGGCCGCTACAATGCTGGGGGGTATTTTCAATTCCTTTCCCTACACCTGCTTTGCTGAAAACGTGGGCCTGGTGCGGCTTACAGGCGTAAAAAGCCGGTGGGTTGTGGCTGCCGCAGCCCTTATCATGATGATTATGGGCTGCTTGCCTAAACTGGCCGTGCTTATGGCCTGCGTGCCGCTGCCTGTTTTGGGGGGCGCAGCTTTGGCTATGTTTGCAGCGGTTGCCGTGGTGGGTATCCAAACCTTGGCGCAGGTGGATTTTGATAACCAAAACAACGGCATTATTGTTGGCACCAGCGTTGGCTTGGGCATGCTTGCAACAGCACAGCCCCACATTGCAGATCACTTTCCCGCATGGGCTCAGATCATCTTTGGCAGTGGCATCACGCTTGGGGCCATGTCCGCCATTATCCTGCATTTAATCTTCAACCACGGTACGCATGGCGCTGTTGTGGAAGAAAAAGAAGCCGCCCCACAACCAGCCACCACCCACCCAGAAATGTGGAAGAACGTTGTTGTGATATCAGAAGATAAGCTTGGGCCACGTCGTCCAAAATCCTGTTCCAGATAAATCCTGACCACTGCTTCTTCTACAGAGACCAAAAAATGCGACACCATATAAGGTTTTATCTGGGTCAGACCTTGCACGAAGTGTCTGATCTTTCTCCCACTCACACAGTATTGGACTGGCTGCGTGACCAGAAAGGCCAAACCGGCACCAAGGAAGGGTGTAATGAGGGCGATTGCGGTGCCTGCACGGTTATGGTTGTGCGCCTTGAAAACGGCCAGCTCACATGGCGTAGCGTAAATGCCTGTATCCAGTTTTTATGGATGTTGGATGGCGCACAGCTTTTTACAGTTGAGTATTTGCAAAACCCGGATGGCTCCCTGCACCCCGTGCAACAGGCTATGGTGGACTTGCATGGGTCTCAATGCGGGTTTTGTACACCGGGCTTTGTGATGTCCATGGTGGCTTATGTACAAAATGGCGGGGGAGATGATCCTAAAGCCATCAACACAGCCCTTGCGGGCAATTTATGCCGTTGCACCGGCTATGCACCTATTATACGTGCCATGCAGCAGGCATGCCACACCATGCAGCAACAGGGCAACCGTTTTGATAAGGAAAAACAAGACATCATTCTGCGCCTTTCTGCCTTACAGGATGGCAGCAGTGTAGATATTCAAAACACCCAAGGCCGCATCACTTTGCCAGCCAATTCCGATGCGCTTGCAGCCGTTTATCGGGAAAACCCTACAGCCACTCTGGTTGCTGGCGCCACAGATGTTGGCTTGTGGGTGACCAAGCATTTGCGAGACCTGCCACATGTTGTTTCCGTAAAATCCGCCAAGGATCTGCATAAACTAGAACAACGTGATGGCGGTTTGTGGATAGGTGCGTCCGTAACATACACGCAGGCCCTTCCTGCCTTGGCAACCCATCTGCCCAATGCACTGGAAACCATAAAACGTATTGGTTCCACGCAGGTAAGAAACGCTGCCACTGTTTGCGGCAATATAGGCAATGCTTCACCCATTGGGGATGGGCCACCATTGTTTATAGCTGCCGGAGCCGTGCTGCATTTACGGCAAGGCAATACACGACGGCAGATTCCGCTTGAAAACTATTTTCTGGAATACGGAAAACAGGATCGCCGTCCAGCCGAATTCATAGAAGGCGTGTTTATACCAGATCAATCTGCTCAAACTGTTATGCGGGCCTATAAGGTTTCCAAACGGTTTGATCAGGACATTTCTGCAATTATGGCAGCCTTTGCGCTTTGTGTAGATACAGATGGCCACATTACAGAGGCTCGTCTGGCTTTTGGCGGAATGGCGGGCATTCCCTGCCGCGCCAAGAAAGCGGAAAAGGCTTTGGTCGGCCAGAAGTGGGATATTGTAGCATTGGAAGCTGCCCGCACGGCCATATTGGATGATTTTACACCCTTAACGGATATGCGCAGCAGTGCGTGGTATCGCTCTACAGTATCCGCCAACCTGTTAACGCGCTTTTTTGAAGAAACAGCACCACAAGAAAGCAGTCAACCTATCTGCCTGGAAGGTTGGAGAGAAATTTCCCATGCTTAGAAACCATAAAAGCGAGCAGAAAATTGTTCCCGGTGGGGCAACGCAAAGCCTGAAGCATGAAAGTGGGCGGCTGCACGTTTCCGGCAAGGCAACGTATATTGATGATATTCCGACCCCCGCAAATGTTGTGCATGTGGTGCCCGGTTTAAGCACCAAGGCACATGCACGCATTGTTTCTATAGATCTGGAACACGTTAAAAATTTTCCGGGCGTTTTATACGTTCTGACGGCCCAAGATGTGTTGGGGGAAAACCAGATCAGCCCTGTAGGCGCGGGGGACGAACCTCTTTTGGCCAAAGATGAGGTTTTCTATTACGGGCAGCCCATTTTTGCCGTCGTGGCCGAAACACGCCTGGCTGCCCGCAAAGCCGCGCGTCTGGCAAAAATTGTTTATGAGGATCTGCCTGCCGTTCTCTCCATTGAAGAAGCCCGCCAAAAAGGCGGTTCTATGGTGTGCCGTCCGTTAGAAATGGTGCGCGGCAATGCGGCAAATGCCTTGGAAAAAGCTCCTAAACGGCTTTCCGGGCGCATTACGGTTGGAGGGCAGGAGCAGTTTTATCTGGAAGGCCAAGCCGCACTGGCTACGCCGGGCGAAGAGGGAGAGATGCGCGTATGCTCCTCTACACAGCACCCCACAGAAACCCAGCACATGGTGGCACACGTTCTTAACCGCCCCAGCAATTTGGTAACCGTAGAAGTGCGCCGCATGGGCGGTGGCTTTGGGGGGAAGGAAACACAGGCAAACGCTCCAGCCTGTCTGGCCGCTCTGGCCGCAGAAATCACCCAACGTCCCGCTAAATGCCGTCTTGACCGTGATGATGATATGATCATGACAGGCAAGCGGCATGACTTTGTCATTGATTATGATGTCGGCTTTGATGCGCAAGGGCATATTCAGGGTGTTGATATGCTGCTGGCCGCACGGTGCGGATGGTCTGCTGATCTATCTGGCCCTGTCACGGACAGAGCATTGTTTCATGCAGATAATTCCTATTATTACCCGGATGTAAGGCTGCGGTCAGAACCATTTCGTACCAATACCCAATCCAACACGGCATTCCGAGGCTTTGGTGGGCCGCAAGGCATTGCCGCGGCTGAACGTGTTGTGGAGGAAATTGCTTTTGCCACAGGGCTAGACCCGCTGGATGTGCGTTTGCGCAACACATACGGCACGCAAGATAGGAACATCACACCGTATTTCATGACCGTGGAAGATTCCATTTCCCGCGAAATCATGGAACAATTGGCCGAAGAGTGTGATTACCGCAAACGCCGTAAGAAAATTCATGCCTTTAACCACACCAGCAAATACATTCGCCGGGGCATAGCACTTACACCTGTTAAATTTGGTATTTCCTTTACCGCCACGCATTTCAATCAGGCAGGCGCTCTGGTGCATGTCTATACCGATGGCTCCGTACAAGTAAACCACGGCGGTACAGAAATGGGGCAGGGATTGCATACCAAAATGGTGCAAATTGCCATGCGGGAATTTGGCCTACCCGAAAACCGCGTGCGCATTACCGCCACAACCACAGGCAAGGTGCCCAATACATCTGCCACAGCAGCATCTAGCGGAGCGGATCTGAATGGCATGGCTGTTCTGGACGCTATCAGCAAGATCAAAGGTCGGCTTATCAGCTTTGCTGCCACACACTGGCAGGTGCCAGAAAGTGCTGTGTACTTTGGAAGCAACGGCGTACAAGTAGGGGAAAGCTGCATTCCGTTTGTGGATGTGGTGAAAGCCGCCTACATGGCCCGTGTTTCGCTCTCCTCATCCGGGTTTTACAAAACACCCAAAATTTCGTGGGACCCGAAAACAGGCCGTGGCCACCCATTTTACTATTTTGCCTATGGTGCCGCATGTGCGGAAGTTGCGGTTGACCTGCTAACTGGTGAAAACCGTATGGAACGCGTAGATATTCTGCACGATGCGGGGCAATCTCTAAACCCGGTTCTGGATATTGGCCAGATAGAAGGGGGCTTTATCCAAGGGGCAGGGTGGCTGACAATGGAAGAGCTGGTATGGGATCAAACGGGTCGGCTGCGCACGCACGCTCCCAGCACCTATAAAATTCCAGCTTGTTCAGACAGACCCCCGATTTTTAATGTGAAGTTGCTAGAGAATTCCCCGAACCGGGAAGAAACCATCTTCCGTTCCAAAGCTGTGGGGGAACCCCCTTTTGTACATGGGCTGGCTGTATTGCATGCCATATCAGACGCCATAGCGAGCATTGCGGATTACCGTATCTGCCCTCAGCTAGATGCGCCTGCCACGCCAGAACAGATTTTACGCGCAGTAGAACGGCTTAAAAACCAAAAGGAAATGTCTTACGAATAGGAGCTGATGATGCGAGAGGTTGCAAGGGTTCTCCAACACTGGCACCACCATCCAGAACAGCTCATTCTTGTGCGCGTTATAGAAGCCAAAGGTTCTACCCCGCGGGAGACAGGTGCTTTTATGCTGGTAGGCACCTCTTTTCTGGCCGGAACAGTAGGGGGCGGCGCGTTAGAACATGAATGCGTATTACAGGCGCGCCAAATGCTGTGCCAACATGAAAAGCTGCGTGAGCATGAATTTATTCTGGGTGGGCAAAATACCAACCAATGCTGCGGAGGTTGGGCCCGTGTGCGGTTAGAGCGTGTAACGCCAGACATTGTGCAGGAGCTGGAAAACAACATACAGCAAGAGCGGAAATTACGCCCAGTTTTACTTATGTTTGGGGCTGGCCATGTTGGCCGCGCCTTGGCTTATGCGTTGGCACCATTACCTTTGAAGTTAACATGGGTGGACCCCAGAGCGCAGGAGTTTGGCAATGTTCCCGCTGGTGTAGAAACATGCATAACAGACCAATGGGAGCCAATATTGCACGCCACACCGGCTAAATCCGGCGTGCTGGTGCTTACCCCCAGCCACACGTTGGATGCGCTGATTATAGAATCTGCTCTTTTGCGGAATGATCTGTCTTATGTAGGACTTATTGGCTCTGCCACCAAACGCAGACGGTTTGAACACAGCTTCCGCCAGCTTGGCATGGAAGAAGAGCGTTTACAGTCCCTCATCTGCCCCATAGGAGAGCGCGGTATCAGGGATAAACGGCCAGAAGTTATCGCAGCCCTTGTAGCGGCGGAAGTGGTGGAGCATGTGCTCCACCCAGCCCAATAACGTTCAGGCCATTTCCTTTTCTGGCAGGGGTACGCACCCTGCCAAGCCGCTTTTCTTCAACGCCCGCGCAACACTAAACAGCGCGGCTTCCTGCCCCGGAGCCGCAACAAGCTGTAAACCAAGTGGCAAAGAGCCTATATTTTTCAACGGCAAACACAACACGGGCAAGCCCGGCAAGCTTAAAGGCTGTGTAAACAAGCCTAGATTGGCCCGGGCAGACACGGGTTTGCCATCCACCATAATGGTTGGCTCATCCAGCAAAGGGGCTTCTCCCATAACCGTTGGCGCTATGAGAACATCTGTTTTCTGGAATATCTCGTGGATTTTCTGCCGGAACCAGTTTCTAAACCGCTGTGCCTGCAAATAAGTGGATGATGGCAACAAGGCTCCAGCAATCAAGCGGTCTCGCGTAGCGGGATCATACTCTTCTGCCTGTTTGCGCAGGCGGGGCAGATGCAGGTTTCCACCTTCCGCCGCTGTTATCAAAAAGGATGCTGCACGTGCGCTTGCTACTTCCGGCAACTCAACAGTGCTAGAATTTTTCAGGCTGGCGCAAACACGGTTCAGTGCAGCCACAAGGGTAGGGGATAGATTAGATGCAAACCATCCTCCCAATCTGGAAATCCGAAGTGTATCTACGGCTGGTTCTGGCGCTGGAATGCTGCCATCCATCACGTAAAATGTTGTAATCAGATCATCCAGAGAGGATGCAAAACTCCCCACCACATCCAAACTGGCAGAAAACGGATAGGCACCAGCACGGGGTAGGCGGCCAAAAGTGGGCTTTATCCCCCATACACCGCATAATGATGCCGGAATACGAATAGACCCGTTGGTATCAGACCCAAGGGTAAAAGGTAGAAAACCCGCAGCAACAGCCGCAGCAGACCCACCGGAGGACCCGCCAGCCATACGGGCCAGATCATGCGGGTTATGGGTGGTGCCATAATGTGCGTTTACGGTTGCAAACCCGTAAGCAAATTCATCCATGTTCAATGTTGCCACGGGAATAGCCCCCGCAGCTTTAAGCCGCTGTACAATGGCGGCATCTTTTTGCGCTGGCGGTGTATTGCGCAGCACAATAGAGCCTGCCGTAGTGACATGGCCTGCAATATCAAACAAATCTTTTACGCCAAACGGCACCCCCGCCAAAGGGGGTAAGGTTTGGCCCGCCTGCCGCATGGCATCTATTTTATGAGCCTGCTGCAAAGCCTTATCTGCAAAAATATGCGTCACACATCGGATATCGTTATCCTGTGTACGCAACGTATTTAATGTTTCCTGGATAGTGGAAACTGCACTTTTTTTACCAGAGCGAATAGCCTCCGCAATGGCAAGCGCGCTGGAAAAATGGGTCATGGAATGTACTCGTATGCTGGTTCACACGTATCGGGCAGGGTGTGCTGTTCAACCAGTTTGGCATAGTGCGCCAAAAGGGCGGAATTGCTTATCACTCCCGGTAGGCATGAGGGAGAAAGATCAAGCCCTATGGCTGCAGCGCGTGCGCGAACAAGATTTTCCTGATTAGAGGAAGGGGCGGTCATGGGCCTATTTCCTTATAAAGCAGGGCTTTCGGTTTCTGGGCGAGCTGCCATAAGCGAGACATGTGCTGCCAGAATTTTCCATCCATTGTCTGTCCGGATCCATGTCTGCATTTGCCGACCGGTTCGGTCTGAGCCTTCACGCTGAAACTCCAGACTGACAACAGCGCTTTCAGTGCCAATAGCGGTAATGGTGCGCCGCAGGTTACGGCGTGGGGGGCTTCCTCCTTTTCTGGAGCGGCGAAAAGCTGCTATTTCTTCCGCTCCATACAGGTTTTCTCCCACGCCGTAGCGCACCACTTCCGGGCCATTCCAGAACAGATCATCCAGAACTTCCACATCATTTTCGGCCAGAGCACGTTCGTAACGGTCTGAACATGCTTCAACCTGCCGGAGTGTTTCTGGATTATTCAGTTCCATTACGCATCCCCCACTGGTTACGGCCAAGATGCCAGGGCGGCATCCACAGCAGCCCCGCGCGGTGGCTTAAACCCTTCGGCGGCTAAAGCCGCTTCCAATGCGCCCAATGTCAGCAGCACTTTGTGTTTAACGGCATTGTAACCCATGGTGCCAATACGCCAGATTTTGCCCGTTAGCGGGCCAAAAGCCGTGCCAATTTCAATGCCAAAATCCTCACGCATACGCAGTCGGACTTTATCTCCATCCACGCTGGCCGGAATCCATACCCCCGTTACGTTGGCCATACGATAGGCATCATCACCAAAAATGGTGAGCCCCATAGCACGTAGGCCTGCAATAAGCGCCGTGCTGGCCATTTTGTGGCGGGCAAAACGGTTTTCCAGCCCTTCTTCCAGCACAATACAGGCAGCCTCTCTGGCGCCATATAACATGGTGGTTGCTTCGGTATGGTGGTTCAGCCGCTTCTCAGACCAGTAATCCATCACCATAGCCAGATCGAAGTAATTGGATGGAATACGTGGCCGTTGCCCATCCGTAAGGCTTGCATTGCGGATACCCGCCTCTACATGTCGGCGGGCCATAATATGTTCAGCAGCCCGGTCCGAAATAGTAATGGGGGCAGAACCCGGCGGCCCACCCATACATTTCTGCAAACCGCCAGATACCACATCAATCCCCCACCGATCCGTGCAAACAGGCACGCCACCCAGCGTGGCCGTTACATCGGCATAGGAAAGAACATTGTATTTTTTGCACAATGCTCCAACACCATCCAAAGGCTGCGCCATTGTAGTGGAGGTATCACCATGAATACAGGCCAAAACCTGTGGCTTATGTTCCTGCAATGCTGCTTCTATCTGCGCCAGCGAGGCTACTTCACCCCACGGCAGATCCAGCGTGCAGATTTCTGCTCCAACCCGTTCGGCAATTTCAGAAAGCAGCAAGCCAAAGCGCCCGGCACGCACAATAAGAATTTTTGCACCCGGTTCCACCAAGGAAACAAGGGCTGCCTCAATCCCGGCGCGGGCCGTACCATCTACCAGAAATGTCCATTGGTTCTGTGTCATGAATACCTGGCGGTACAGCGCCATGGTTTCATTCATGTATTCTGTCATTTCCGGGTCAAACTGCCCCAGCATATCGGCAGACATGGCACGCAAAACACGAGGGTGCGCATTAATAGGGCCGGGGCCCATCAGAAACCGTTGGGGCGGATCTATCTGCTTAAACATTGGTGGAATCATACGGGTTTGCTCCATGGTTAGATGGCTTTTTCTGATGGAATATTCTGGATGAAATCGCACATGACACGTAAAGCCGTTTCTACATCCTGATCCTGCACAGCTTCGGCAGGATTGTGGCTTATGCCTTTTTCACAGCGGATAAACAGCATACATACAGGGGCCAGTGCCGCCATAATCATGGCATCATGCCCAGCACCGCTTACAAGTGGATAAGCCGTTTGCCCCGTTACCGTGTGGATGGATGCGGCAAGAATGTTGCTAAGTTGCGGGTTACACTGTGTGGCGGAAAGATCATGCTGGAGGGTAAGTTGCATCTCCACGCCGCGTTTTTGGCTGATTTCCTGCAAAGCATGAGTGAGTATTTCTGCTGCTTTGTTGCGTACATCTTCCGTGCCAGCCCGCACATCAATACTAAATTCCACCCAACCAGGTACAATATTGGGGGCACCTGGCTTTACGCTCATCTGTCCTACGGTTGCCACCAGATCATTCGGGCCGGATTGCGCAATTTTTTCTATACAGCAAATCGCTTCCGCAGCTGCGGCCAAAGCATCTTGGCGCAAATGCATGGGCAATGTGCCTGCATGCCCGGCCATGCCTTTCATCGTCACCTTAAACCGATATTGCGCGGCAATAGATGTTACCAAGCCTACCGCATGGCCCGTACTTTCCAGAACAGGGCCTTGTTCTATATGCGCTTCAAAATACGCGAGAACCTGAGAAGGCTTATAAGCCGCTTCCAGATAGCATGCGGGATCTAGCCCTCTTTCCTGAAGCGCCTGCTGGATGCTGGTGCCTTGAGTATCCTGTACGTTTGGCAACGTGTCTAAAGAGCCCGCCACAGCGCGAGATGTCAGCATGGAAACCGGAAAGCGCGAGCCTTCTTCATCTCCAAACCCAATGATTTCTATGGCGAAGGGAAAGCGCTTTTGTTGTGCATGAAAGCGCGCAATGGCCTCTATGCCCAGAATAACGCCTAATGTGCCATCATACTTGCCTGCGTTTTTTACACTATCAAGATGAGAACCAATAAGCAGGGCAGGAGCGTTAGGGGTAAGGGCCTCATAGCGGCCAATCAGATTACCTGCGGCATCTATCCGGCAGTGCATACCGGCTTCTTCCATCCATGTGCGCACCTGCTTTACGCTCGCCATATAGGCAGGAGAAAGATAGGAGCGGAACAAGCCCTCTGATGTATCTGAAAAAGGAATGTGACCTAAAAAATCACACCGTTGTACTGCCCTTTTCCCGGACGCATCTGCAACACATGGAACATTGGGCAGGATTTGCATGCGGGCCTCTAGGGTTAGGAGGTCAATAAAAAACGTTACTTCTTGCGCCATATCAAGGGCGAAACAAATTATACGCAGGTTTTTTCTGTTCTCTCAAAAGCAAAAAAAGCAATGTTGCATTGCCAAATTCAGATCAGATAGCGCTCTTAAAACGGCAACAAGAAAATGCTTTTTTTGTTTTTGTGCGATCACTTATATACCTATATATATCGATATCGTATCGTTTTATCCGCCCGCTGCCCGGAGCCTTAATCTCATGTTGGAAGCTTACTCAAAGATCTCTGCCGATTTTCAAATTACGGCTTCTACACAGGTCAATTTGAATAAACTGACCTCCTGTTTCTGCATCATTGTTAAGCTTCCCTGCTGAGGAATTTTCTCATGTCCTTTCGGATTATTGCGCCGTCCCGCCCAGTTTTGTCCCGACTGACATACCGCCAACATCTTGCAACATTGTCCTGCCTTGTCAGTGCTGTTGGATTTTGCGCCAGCCTTTCTACGGCTCAGGCACAAACGGCTACGGCAGCCAAAAAATCATCCCAGCTTACACGGGCATCTTCAACGACTTCCGCGGCGCATGCACGCCCACGCTCCACAAAAGCAATTGAGGCGCATGGGGCAGAAGAAATCTCGGTGGGTTCCACACGCCGCAAGCGCAATGGCGGTGGCGGCATGATGCGGCTTGAAACAGCCCCTCATGCGGTGCAGACAGTCACCAAAGAATATATTGATATGCGCAGCCCCGTTTCCACCGCGCTGGATCTGGTTAAAAACCTGCCGAGCGTGAACGTTACCACGCCAGATACATCGGGCATGCAGGGCGGACAGGTGCAGACACGCGGCCTGACAGACCGTGATATGGCCATTATGGTAGATGGCATTTCTGCCGGGCAGGCAAAATATCTGGCAGAAATTATTGATTCAGAAAACGTGGATGAAGTTAGCATCACCCCCGGCAGTGCCGCGCGTGATCTGCCGGTTATGTCTGCCGCTGGTGGGGTAATGAACTCCAAATCCCATGTCGCGTCACATAAATTTGGCGGTATGACGGATTTTTCCTACGGCACCAACAATCTCTCGCGCGAATTTATTCGCCTTGATTCCGGTGATATCGGCAATAGCGGTATCCGAGGCTACTTTTCCTTCTCCAACACGCATGCACGTAGCTGGATGGGCTCTGGCATTAACGAGCGTAAGCATATTGATTTTGGCGCACGCAAGGATTGGGAAAACGGTTCCAACGCCAACCTGTTTATCTCATGGAACTCGGCTGACTGGACCATTGATAACTACCCCACAGAAGATCAGTTCATGCTGTATAAGCACACGGGGCAGGGCTGGGATCGTTCATCCCATCCGGGGAATGCAAACTATTGGAAGAACAATGCTGACCACTGGAACCAGATTTTCCTGAGTGCACCGATCCACACCGTTATTACAGACAAGCTCTCGTTTGATCTGCACCCATACCTCACCTACGGGCAGGGCTGGAGCGCCAAACCCAATGGCGCGGAAGCGAATGCTGCGGGTGATATGCAGAACACAATCGGTTACTTTCAGGAGCATGGTGACCGGGTCGTGGGGGCTACGGCATCCCTCAGTTATGATATTGACAGGCACAACCACCTGACCTTCGGTTACTGGTATAATAACAGCCAGTCAGACCGTAGCTATCCTACCAGCTTTGCTATGCCTGCGGGCGGTGCCCCCAGCCCGAACTGGTCTCAGTATCGTATTGATAAAGGCGACCGGCAGGTTGCTGGGTATGAAATCCATTCGCTGTTCATTCAGGACACAGCCAAGTATCTGCACGACAAACTGCTGATTAACGGTGGCTTCAAGTTTGTTATGTCCAACGCATGGAATAAGGATTACTACGGAAGCCAAGGGCGCAATAGCACGGCGCCATTGCCTCAGCTTTCCATCAGCTACAACATTAACGATCAGAACCAGATCTATGTGAATGCGGAAGGGGATTACCGCCAGCCGACAGAAAATGATATGGGCTGGCTGTACACAAATGTGCCTATCCTGAAAAACCAGTATTCCATCAAAGAAGAACTGGGGTATCGCTACCACAACCGCTACATGATGATGGATCTGTCATTCTTCAACTACAACGTTACCAACCGTGTGGTTGACCAGTATTTGGGTATGAATAACTACCGCCCGTTCTCCATTGGCAGCCAGACCATGCGCGGGCTGGACTTCATGATTGCCGGGCGTGAAATCCACGGTTTCAGCCCCTATGCTTCTGTGGAGTATCTGCACGCCACGCAGGATAGCAACGTGTTCGATCCGTACCAGAACATCATGCTGCATTCCAAGGGCACGCAGGCCATTATGGCGCCACGGGTTATGGCTAACTTTGGTTTGACCTATAAGTATAAAGGCTTCTTTGCCAATGGTTCCGTGCATTACACCGGCCCGCAATCCGTGAGCGTTGCCGGAGACCAGAGAATACCGGGTTACGTGACCAACAGCCTGACGGTTGGGTATCACTTCAAACCATTTGGCTTTGTGAAGTCTCCCACATTCCGGTTGAACTTCACCAACCTTACGGGTTCTATTGTGCGCACAGGCGCCATGGGCGCTGTTTACAGTAAGCATGATTCCGGCACGGTTTATAGCGGTAGTTCCGCAGCATATACTGGTTACGGCAACACCTTTATGGTGGAACCACGTTTCTCCATGACAGGCACAATTTCTACCTCTTTCTAATGCCGTCCTGAACAAACTTAACGCCCCTCTCTTTGACTACAAAGGGAGGGGCTAGGTGTTTTTACCATGTCACGTCGATACTTGCTGAAAAATGCCCTCTGCCTCGTCACAATGGATGATGCCAGGCAAGAATTGAAAAACGGATGGATCGCGATAGAAGGGCGGCAGATTGTCGCCCTTGGTGGTATGGAAGACCCGCATCCCCCAGCCGATGACGTGCTTGATATGTCTGGCCATGTGGTCATGCCCGGCATGGTAAACACGCACCACCACATGTATCAGTCCTTAACGCGGGTTATTCCGCAAGCTCAGGACGCATCGCTTTTCCAGTGGCTGCAAACACTTTACCCCATTTGGGCACGCTTAACGCCAGAAATGGTAAAAGCCTCCACCCGCACAGCTATGGCGGAACTGTTGATGTCTGGCTGCACGACAACCAGTGATCATCTCTACCTTTTCCCCAATGGATGCCGCCTTGATGATGAAATTGAGGCTGGGCTTGAAATGGGCATGCGCTTTCATGCCTGCCGTGGCAGCATGAGTGTTGGAGAAAGCGCAGGAGGGCTACCACCGGATAGTTTGGTAGAAAAAGAAGCCGATATTTTGCATGATACGTTGCGCGTGATTGAAACGTACCATGACCCAGAGCCTCTGGCGATGCTAACTGTAGGAGGTGCGCCGTGCTCGCCTTTTTCTGTCAGCCCAGAGCTTATGCGTGATATGGCAGAACTGGCCCGCACCACAGGCACGCGGCTGCACACGCATCTGGCCGAAAATGAGCATGATGTCGCTTACAGCAAGGAACGCTTTGGCCAAACACCAGCAGAATATGCAGAAGATGTTGGCTGGGTTGGGGCCGATGTTTGGCATGCCCATTGCGTTAAACTAGACACCGCAGGCATGGCCCGCTTTGGCCAAACGGGTACGGGAATAGCCCATTGCCCCTGTTCTAACATGCGTTTGGCATCTGGCATTGCCCCTGTTTGGAGCATGCAGCAGCATGGTGTTTCAGTAGGGCTGGGGGTTGATGGATCTGCCTCTAATGATGGTGCGAGCATTCTGGCAGAAGCCCGGCAGGCTATGCTGGTTTCTCGCCTATTATCTGCGCAGGATGAACAGGCCATCATGCTTAAAGCGCGTGATGTGTTGGCTTTAGCCACGCGCGGAGGGGCCAAAGTTCTGGGCCGCACAGATATTGGCCAATTAGCAGTAGGAAAAGCAGCCGATATTATTGCATTTGATATGCGCAAGCTGGAATACACTGGCGCATTAAGTGACCCTGTAGCTGCTTTGGTATTTTGCACACCATCTTCCGTTGCCTTTAGCATGGTTAATGGCAAGGTGCTGATACAGGGCGGACATTTCACAAAGCTGGATGTACATGCCGTCATAGAACAGCATAACCGGCTGGCAAAAAAGCTGTATGAGGGAAGTTAAACTTCCCCCATATTTATCCTTTACTTGTGTTTTTGCACAAAGTTGGCATGTAAGCGTTGGTAAATGTAGTCTTCCGCTGTGATAGGGGGATATTTACCTTCTGGCCCTTCAATCACAGCCTCCCGGTTTGCCTGGCAGAAAAATGGAACAGACAAGCGTGGGCCAAGATATTCACCCGGTTGCGGCATACGCACACGGTGGAGGGTGGACTTAAGCTTATCATCGCTCCAACGCATCAACATATCGCCAATATTGCAGGTAACGGCACCAGCTACGGGTGTAACTTCTGTCCACGCATTGGATGAAATTTCGTTACCTGGGCAAAGCTGCAAGCCGCCTTCACCTTCGCGCAGATGCAAAAGCGTGAGACAGTCGAAATCTGAATGGGCACCGGCACGCCATTGCTTGAAATCTTCCGGTTTGGCGTTTTCCATGCTCATGTAATGGATAAGACGTAAGGTACACTGATACCCCGGAGAAGATCTTTTACAGCACTCTGCAAAAAAATCTGTTTTAAACCCAAGCTTTTCTGCAAAACAGGAAAGTATTTTCATGGCAAGTTGCCAGTTATCTTCCTCAAATTGCAGAAGTTTTTCCTGAAATCCAGGAAGAACTTGTTCATTAGGCCACAGATTATCCATTTCCGGCAAAGTAATCTGGTAAGATTCCTTGTTATCTGGCGTACCCGTGGAAGGCCTTACCTGAGAGCAATATTCCCAGCCAGCATTCACGGTTGGTTTCTTTTTGAAAACCTCTTTTTCTGACATGGGAAGAGCAAAAAATCTTTTTGCTTCTGCAAAGGCATTATCAATATCTTCCAACGAAATACCGTGATTGATAACCTGAAAAAAACCATCTTTTGTAGCGGCATTCCACAGATCATCTGCAATCTGGTTACACCTGTTCTCGTAATCTGAAAAATCAATCACCGGGATGGATCGGGCAGAGGTTGTGCCCATACTGCCAATAGTAGCCTCGCGCTTAAGCTCCTCCATAGAGTAATTTGGAGTGGTTTTGGTGTTTAGGGTCATGGCGTTTCTCACACACAAATTGCAAACTGGCCTGTAGGGCGTAGCAGTCGGCACTAACCAGCATGTGGGAAAGCATAGTATCTAGCGGCCAAAGCTTCCCCCATGCTGAATAAGACCAACATGGTGGAGCAATGCCCAGAATATTTCTATTCCGACCGCTTCTACTCACTTTCTGTAGTATAGATGAATATATTTCGAATAGTCAACAAAATTACGCTGGTAACAAAGTCAATTTTCAATGCTGAACGCGATTATATAACACCAGTTTTTTGATGCTACTGGTAGCCATATAGAGCGCAAGACCAGTAAGGGTGATCATGAACAGCGCAGCAAACATACGCGGAATATCCATCTGAAAACCAGCCTGCAAAATTTCGTAGGCCAAACCGGCACTGTTTCCCCCTGTGCCAGCCACAAACTCTGCCACTACAGCGCCAACAAGGGCCAAACCGCTGGAAATTTGCAAGCCCGCCATAAACATGGGCAAAGCGCTGGGTATTTGCAGGCGCAAAAGCGTTTTAAGGCGCGAGGCTTTATGCATACGGAAAAACGCCGCCAGCCCCGGATCAACACTTTTAAGCCCCTGCAAAGTATTGGAAATAATAGGAAAAATGGCAATCAACGTGGCGCAGATAACAAGAGCCAGAAATGTTGTTTTCACTAAAATGATAATCAACGGGGCAAGGGCTACTACAGGCGTTACCTGCATAAGCACCACATAGGGCATCAGGCTGCGTTCGATTAGCGGATGTTGCACCAATACAAAGGCAACCAAAACACCTAAAACCACAGAAACCAAAAGCGCCACCAATGTTACCGTAAGCGTGCTGTACAACGCATGGCACAAGGCGCCAATACTGCTGGCCAGAGAGTGTGCGATATCAGATGGCGCAGGCATAAGGTAAGGCGGAATATGCCAAAAATAACAGACACCCTGCCACAACAGCAGAAACAGAATGCCAACAGCAAGCGGCGCAAAAATGGATATCAGGCGGGCGGGCATAGGCTAGGCCACCTCTGCAAGAAGGGAGGAGTGAGAGGCTTCGATAAGCAGTTTGCTGAGATCCTGGCAGATCATGGCAAAGGTATCGCTTAAGCGAAAATCCTCATTTCTGGGGATAGCAGGATCAATTTTATATTCGGCAAATATACGCCCCGGATGCGCCGCCATAACCATAACACGGGTAGAAAGAAAAGCGGCCTCGTACAAAGAATGCGTTACAAACAACAGGGTAAGATCATCCTTGGCGCATAATGTGGCCATGTCTTCATCCAGCCGATTACGGGTGAGTTCATCCAAAGCGCCAAAGGGCTCATCCATTAAAAGCAGGTTCGGGCGTGTGACCAATGCCCGCGCAATAGAGACACGCATCTTCATTCCGCCTGAAAGCTGGGCGGGAAAGCGCTCTGCCGCATGGGCCAGGCCAACAATTTCCAGCGCATGCTGCACGCGTGGTTCTGATACTGCGGGAGAGATACCTTCCAGATCCAGCGGCAAACGCACGTTTTTGCGTACTGTGCTCCACGGCATAAGGGTAGGCTCCTGAAACACGAAGGACAGCCGACGGTTTTCCTTGCCTACTTCTGCAAACCCTTTGTTCCACCACTTCAAATGCCCAGAGGAAGGTTGATGTAAATTGGCAATCAGCTTTAGCAACGTGCTTTTGCCGCAACCAGAAGGGCCAATCAGGCCGATACGTTCTTTGGGATGAATATCCAAGGTAATAGGTGCCAGCCCCTGAACACCGTTTGGAAAGGTTTTTTCAGCAGACTGAATGCTGATAACGGTTTCTTGCATGATCCATCCAAACTTTGCAGAAGAAAAGGCAAAAGATTATTCGGGCTGTTGCACGTAAATACACACAGCCAGCATAGTTATAAAAAAGCGGAATGCAGGTTGCTGGCCATTCCATGCCTGTGATTGCCACATGAGAAACCACTCGGCACCTACAACAGAAAAGCCAAAAAACCAGATCAGAAACCCCAGTGCAGTGGCTACGGGCACAAACTTTTTTGCTACTCTAAACGTATCTTGCGGGGCCAGAAGGCGCGCACCCATCTGGCAAGCAGCAATGGCAAAAAGCAAACCCGTTGCAGCTTCCCCCAGAATAATCAGGCCGTAAAACAGGTGCCACAGAACAGGCTGGGATATGGCGCGCCACATCAGGCTGTTCCCACGGAAAGTTGTGTCCATGCTTAAAACATGACGTACAAACTGAAAATTGGAGTTATAATCTGTCACGTTATTCAGCGCGACAATCAGGCCAAACGTACCCAATGCCCCCACCATGGCGGTTTTAGCCAAACGAGAAAGAACAACCGGGGAAGAAAAAGCGGACAGGCGCAACATATAACATTCCTGCATAGAAATGATTTATGCAGTTTAGGCCATTCAATCCTGCGAAGATCAAGGGGGAAATCATTACAAAAAAAGCAATGGCGCGTGCTCTATTTTACAGCTTCCCAAATGCGTACGTTCTGTATGAACATACCGGATACGAAATAATCAGATCGTGCCAGTGCAGGAACTCGGAATGTCTCTTACACGTCGAACATTGCTTTCAGCTGCTGCGGCATCGTCTGTTGCTGCATTTACGCCGTTTAAACGTGCGCACGCCGCTACGCCGGTCAGGCTGCTGCTATCATGGTTTGCGCAGGCAGAAGTAGGTGGATTTTATCAGGCGCTGGCCAAGGGGTTTTACGCGCAAAAAGGGCTGGATGTACAAATAGATATGGGTGGCCCGCAGGTAAATACTATGCAAATACTGGCCGCTGGCCGCGCAGATTTTGTAACAGGTTATGATTTTCAGACCCTACGCGGCATACAGGGCGGCATGCCGTTGCTGACTGTCATGTCCTCTTTCCAGCATGATCTGCAAGGGTTGATGACGCACGATAACATTACCGATCTGGCCCAGCTACGTAATCATCCCATTCTCATTTCCAGCCCCGCCCATGCATCCTACTGGGGGTGGCTGTGCAAGAAGTTTGGTTACAGCCCAGCACAGGCAAAGCCTTACACCTTTAACCTGCAACCATTTTTTCTGGACCCGGAAATGGCTGTACAAGCCTATGCATCGTCCGAGCCCTACGAGGCCCAGCAGCGCAACGTGCCTGTAAAATTTTTTCCATTTGCAGATCTGGGCTACCCACCATACGGCACACCCGTGCTGACCACGCACGAATTTGCAGACAAAAATGATACCACCACGCAAGCCTTCGTGCATGCCTCTCTCTTAGGGTGGCAGGATTATATGCAAGACCCAGAACCCGGCAATGCCCTGATACGTAAAGCCAACCCACGCATGACAGAAGGCCAGATCATGTTTGGCCATAACGCCATGGCCAAAGCCAATGTTGTGGAAGGTGGAGATACAAAAACATTAGGGCTAGGCTGCATGACAGAAGCCCGCTGGCAGGCAACATATCAATTCATGGTGGAGAATGATCTGCTGGATAAAGCCGTAAACTGGCAATCCGCCTTTACAAGCAAATTCACAGATCTCGCCAAGGTAATGCCCGCATGAATGATCTGGTTATACGCAACGCATCCGGCATTCTCACTGGCCTGAAAGGGCCACAGGAACGGCGCACAGGAGATATCCGCATACGGGCAGGGCGCATTCTCAGTATTGGGCATATTCCCGAACAGGCAGAAGATACGGTGCTGGATGCAAAGGGTGGGGTGATTACCCCAGGCTTGGTTTCCACCCACCATCATTTGTTCCAGAGCATGCTGAAGGGCATTCCATCTGCCATTAATGCGCCCCTTGAAAAATGGCTGCGCTTGGTACCCAACACGTATTGGCGTTATCTGGATGAAGATACGCTGCAAACTGCTGCTCAGGTTGGTATGGTAGAGCTTCTTCTCTCCGGCTGCACGACGGTAGTGGATCATCATTATCTGTTTGCCCGCAGCTATCAGTATGATCCTGCCGCTGTATTGTTTGAAACAGCGGAAAAACTGGGTATGAGGCTGGTTCTGGCGCGTGGAGGCACCACCCGAACCCGCAAGTTTGATACGGATGAAATTGTTCCAGCCCCCACAGAAACGCTGGATGAAATGCTCAAGCGCGTGAGTGATCTGGTCAGCCGTTATCATGATCCGGCACCAGATAGCAGCAGACGCATTGCCATAGCGCCCAACACCCCCACATGGGGCGTAACACCGGATGAGCTACGTGCACTAGCGGAAGGCGCACGTAGCATGGGCATTGGCCTGCATACCCATCTTTCTGAAACGGAGAATTACGTTAAATACTGCAACGAAGTGTACGGCATGCGCCCCGTTCAGTTTGTAGGGGAGCATGGCTGGCTAGGCCCGGATGTCTGGTTTGCCCATTTGGTGCACCTTGATGCCAGCGAAATAGCGCTTCTGGCCCAAACTCAAACAGGCATGGCCCATTGTCCGCAAAGCAACGGGCGGCTGGGTTCTGGCATTGCGCCTGCACCGGCTTTGGAACAGGCTGGAGGGCGTGTTTCTCTAGCCGTTGATGGCGCGGCTTCAAACGAGGCCTGCGATATGGGGGCAGAAATGCATACCGCATGGCTTTTGCATCGCTTCGTGCATGGCGCAGATGCTATTCGGTGCGAAGATGTGGTGCGGTGGAGTTCTTACGAGGGCGCCCGTATTCTGGGGCTACCAGATATAGGAGCCGTGGCGGAAGGTATGGTGGCGGATCTGGTTGTGCACGATATCAATCACCCGCGTCATGCTGGGTTGGCAGATCCACTTATTGCACCTGTTGCTTCCGGAGCTGCATGTGTTCGGCACGTGCTGAAAGCGGGTAAGCCCGTTGTGTATGATGGCATCGTAAAAGGTGTAGATCTGCCAGAACTCATGCAGCATTCACGCCACGTTGTAAAACGTCTGGCAAAGGCTGTGTCTGCATAAGGGGAAGGTGTTTAAAAACAGTTTCCGTTAGTTTTGTAAAATGCCATCCACTGTTGTCACGCACTGGCCGCCAATTGCTATTTGACCATCAGGGGCAATGTGCACCGCAATACGGCCAGATCGCCCAAGGCAATGCCCTTGCGTGGCTGTATAGGCGCTAGATCTTTTAGGCAGCAGCCCATGTGCTTGGCAAAATATGGCTACACTTCCGTTTCCGCTGCCACATACCGGGTCTTCCTGCACACCTTGAGAACAGGCAAAAGACCGCACTTCTATTTGGGCATCACCTGTTGCATGCGGCCCAAAAACCGTAATTCCGGTAGCGCCAAGGCTGTGCTCAAACGCCACGGAACGTGCAAAATCTGGGCGCAAGGCACGCACTTTGGCTGCGCTGGAAAGTTGCGCAACAATCCAGACCACACCCATATCCACAATCATGGGGGTCATTTTACGCTCAACTGTAGCGCCCAAAATACCCTCCAACCTTTCAATTTGGGCTGGGTTTAACGGGGTAAGCTTTGCTGGCGGCACGGCAAAAGAGAGTGTTCTGTTTACGCCATCTCCATCCACAGCCAGCTTTACAAGCCCAACGCCACATTCCTGCACCACCACACCATTGCGTGGCGCAGCGCGCCCGACTTCCAGCACTGCATGAGCACTGCCAAGGGTTGGGTGACCGGCAAATGGGAGTTCATGCCGTGGAGTAAATATGCGTAACTGGTAATCAGCCTGCGGGTTTTGAGGAGGCAACAGAAACGTGGTTTCAGACAAATTTGTCCAACCTGCAATGGCCTGCATGGTTTTTGTATCCAGCCCATCTGCATCCAGCACAACGGCTACCGGATTACCCAGAAGAGGCGTTTTTGTAAAAACATCTACAACTTTAAACGCACGTTTCATGATTCTACTGTGCCTTTACGGATGTGCGGGGTGGAGAGAAGATAACAGAGACAAAACCAGATGGTTCAGTGGCACGTCAATTCCATGCTTTTCTGCTGCTTTCACAACGTAACCTGTTAAAGCTTCATATTCCAACTCTCGTCCAGCCTGACGATCCTGCAACATAGATGTGACACTCTCTGCCGGTATGGTTTGCAGCCATAAAAGAATATCCTCTACATGCTGCGCAGTCAGTTTTGCGCCTTCAGCTTTCCCAACCTTTACGGCTTCGGCCATAATCTGCCGTGCGGCAGCCTGAATAGCACATTCTTGCATGATGCCTGTGCGGCGGCCTGTAAGCGTGGTGATAGGGTTGGCTGTAATATTAGCCAACAATTTCAACCACAGTGCAGTGGCCATATCTGCTGTTACCTGCACCCGCATGCCTCCTTTTTGCAGAACATCCGCAAAATATTGTGCTGCGGCATCATCTGGCACGCATAAATCATACGCTCCAATACGCTTTAACGTGACCCTGCCGGGGGCAAAACGCTGCGCGTTAAAATAAACAATAGCTGGCAGAATATTGGCGTGTGGCGCATAGGCAGCCACACGCTCTTTTTGCCCAAGCCCGTTTTGTGCAACCAGAAAAGTGGCGCTGGCCCGGTTAAACGCGCTTATCCAAGCGGAGACATCTTGGGTTTGGTGAGACTTCACAGCCAGAATAGCGGTATCGCAAGGGCCAATATCTGCCGGTGTGGCAGCATGTCGGATAGAATATGTGTGGGTATCTGTTCCTTCGGTTTCTTCAATTTGAGGAAACCTCGCCCGCGCTCCACACACCACAACCTGCCATCCAGCCTGCATAAAAGCCGCAGCGAGACAAAGCCCGACAGCTCCAGCACCGATAAGGGCAACGGTTTTAGTGTTTGGAGAAAACTGTGTGTTCATTTTTATAAAAACAATATCGCTCAGAAGAAGGGATTGATGGCTAAAAACGCCCATAGCATAGACATCATTAAAATGAAGCATATTGGCCGTGTACAGCCTTTAGCTTTAACGCCTTTAATTAACGATTTTTATTCGTTGATTTATCTGATTACGTAAAATTTGTTGTTTTATGTGTTTTCTCAATCTACTCGTTCTATAAATGAGATCACCTAGATTACGGAAACATTTATGCAGCGCCCTGACACACGCATATTAAACGCTGGCCCCGATGCGCTTTCTCCCCAGCAATGGAAAGAGGCAACCCGGTTTGATGGCACAGATATTGGCTGGATTGTCATGAGCATTGGCATGGCCATTGGTGCGGGTATTGTGTTTCTGCCCGTTCAGGTAGGGCTGATGGGCGTGTGGGTTTTTTTACTGTCTGCTGTTGTCGGGTACCCCGGTATGTATCTGTTTCAGCGGCTGTTCATCAACACGCTGGCATCTGCGCGCGTAAGCCAGACATACCCAGATATGATCTCCAGCTATCTGGGGCGAGGCTGGGGCACCTTGTTAGGTGCACTGTATTTTGTCATGCTGGTTATATGGATGTTTGTATATGCCACCGCCATTACGCGGGATAGCGCATCTTACTTGCACAGCTTTGGTATAACGCCGCATCTGCTTTCCAATTATGCGTGGTACCCGCTTATTCTGCTAACCGTTCTGGTAGGCTTGGCCTCTCGTGGGGAAAAACTGCTGTTCCGCATGTCTTCCTTTATGGTGATCACCAAACTGCTGATTGTAGCGGCCATGGGCATTTTCATGATCCCACGCTGGAACACCGCCAACCTTGGCGCATTACCACCCGTTGGCACGTTGGTAACAAAAGCCGTTATCACGCTGCCTTTTACGCTTACGTCCATTTTGTTTATTCAAACTCTCAGCCCAATGGTTATTTCCTACCGGGCACGGGAAAAATCTCCAGAAGTGGCGCGTTACAAGGCCTTGCGGGCCATGAATATTGCTTTTGTCATTCTGTTTGTAACGGTCTTTTTCTACGCAATATCCTTTACACTGGCCATGAAGCCAAGTGATGCCATTGCCGCGTATCAGCAAAACATTTCTGCCTTGGCCATTATTGCGCAGGTATTTCCGACAAGTTCTATCAGCTTAATTGGCGTTATTCTGAACCTTTTTGCCGTTATGACAGCATTTTTTGGGGTCTACCTTGGTTTTCGGGAAGCCAGCGTGGGTATTTTCAGTTCCATACTGGGGCATTGGGTCAAACCTGGGCATCTGCACCGCAACTGGGTTCAGTATGGCGTTATGGGGTTTGCTATCCTCCTTTCATGGGGTGCGGTGGTTGCCAATTTGCCGGTGTTGTCTTTTACAACATTCAGCAGCCCGATTTTTGGTATTATTGGCTGCTTGCTACCCGTCTGGCTGGTGGTGAAAACGCCTGATCTGCGCAAATATCGCAAGCCCAGCCTCGTATTTATTACCCTTATTGGCGTTCTGCTTTGCATCTCACCCTTGTTGGCGTGGATGTAAACACAAAACCGAACAAACCAAAGGGCGCATGTTTGAACATACGCCCTTTGGTTGACTCATCAGGATTTCTTCACGAACTCTGATTTCAGGTTCATCGCACCAAAACCAGCTATCTTACAGGCAATGTTGTGGCCATCACCCGCATCAACCAGCCGAATGTTCTTAACCTTGGTTCCGCCTTTAACAGCCTGAGAAGATCCTTTAATTTTCAGGTCTTTCAAAACCGTCACCGTATCACCATCAGCAAGCTGGTTTCCGTTGGCATCTCGCACAACGGATGAAACCTCCGCTTCTGCAGCATCCGCTTGGGTTTCTTCATTCCATTCATGGGCACATTCCGGGCAAACCCACAAATTTCCATCATGATAGGGATACTCGGAACCACAAGAAGGGCACTTCATTTTATCATCCTTTAATTTCTCCGTCTGAAATCCTGAACCCAAAGGGCAGGGGCAGAAGGTGTTTTTGATAAATACCATTTATGATGGAGAACACGAAATACCACGATGTTTATATTTAAGCAGAAATTGTGATGGGTTCACCCTGAACTCTCAATATCAACAGGCAAGTGAATATGGCAGATTACTGCCAGCCTTGATGAACAGGAGAAGATTTTCATGAAATCACGCGCCGCAGTTGCATTCAAACCGGGCCAGCCTCTGGAAATTGTTGAAATTGATGTAGCTCCCCCACAGGCCGGGGAAGTTCTGGTTAAAATCCTGAACACTGGCGTTTGCCACACAGATGCCTTCACTCTTTCGGGGCAGGACCCAGAAGGCCTCTTTCCCGTTGTGCTGGGGCATGAGGGCGCAGGTATTGTGATGGAAGTTGGCGAAGGCGTTACCAGTGTTAAGCCCGGAGACCACGTTATTCCGCTATATACGGCAGAATGCGGTAAGTGTGAGTTCTGCACTTCTGGCAAAACCAACTTGTGTATTGCAGTGCGTGCCACGCAGGGTAAAGGCGTGATGCCGGATGGCACCAGCCGTTTTTCCTACAAAGGTCAGCCACTTTACCACTACATGGGGTGTTCCACCTTTAGTGAATACACGGTGGTAGCCGAAGTTTCCTTGGCTAAAATCAACCCAGAATCTAACCCCGAACAGGTTTGCCTACTGGGCTGTGGCGTTACCACAGGCATTGGGGCCGTACACAACACAGCTAAAGTGCAAGAAGGGGATTCTGTAGCTGTTTTTGGCTTGGGCGGTATCGGGCTAGCCGTTATTCAGGGTGCGCGCCAAGCCAAGGCCGGACGAATTTTTGCTATTGATACTAACCCGGACAAGTTTGAACTGGCCAAGGCTTTTGGAGCTACGGATTTCATCAATCCCAAGGATTATGAAGCCCCCATTCAGCAGGTTATTATTGAAATGACAGGTTGGGGCGTGGACCACAGCTTTGAATGTATCGGCAATGTTGAAGTTATGCGCGCGGCCTTGGAATGTGCACACCGCGGCTGGGGCCAATCTGTAGTTATTGGCGTAGCCGGTGCTGGAAAGGAAATTTCCACCCGTCCGTTCCAGTTGGTAACGGGCCGTACATGGAAAGGCACGGCATTTGGTGGCGTTAAAGGCCGTACACAGCTCCCCGGCATGGTGGAAGATGCCATGGCAGGCAAAATTGATCTGGCCCCATTTGTAACCCACACCATGCCACTGGAAGATATCAACACAGCGTTTGACCTGATGCACGAGGGCAAATCCATTCGGAGTGTAATTCACTACACCCCGTAATACACTAACCGGTGCTTACTGATCCTTTGGTTTAGCTGGCTGATCGCTATGCTGGATCGGTTTGTCTGATGAAGGCGCACTGTGCGGGGCATCCTGTGCAGGGGCGTCATCATCATCGTCTCCATCATCATCCTTGTTGAATTGTTCCATATTGAGGGATGACAACGGCACACCACGCAAGGGCGAACGTTCTTCCACTGGAATTTCCGGGCCCTTTGCATCCCACGCATCAATTGGGGGCAGAGGTTCTTGCGAGGGTTGATCTGCCAGTGGGTTGTTATCCAACACCTGCCGCGTATTTTGCGGATAGCGGTTCATAAAGCCCACCAAGGTGCCGTTCGTCCAACCAAAGCCAATCTGCATGGGGTATTCCCCACCACCTTTACCGCCTGTTGGGCTGATCTCGGTGGCAGAAACATCGTATTTTTCCAGCAACACACCACTGCGTTCAAAAGTGCCAATCACGCGGGCCATCCAACGGCGCGCAATATCGGCCGCAAATTCGTGGTGCCCATATTGTTCCAGCCCTTTAACGGCCATCCATTCCAACGGTGCCCAGCCATTTGGGGCATCCCACTGCTGGCCTGTTGGATGCTCTGTTGCAGTTAAACCGCCCGCATGCAGCAAGCGAGTTTTAAGGGTTTCAGCCACAGCATCGGCCTGATTGACACTGGCTTGATGCAAAAACAGCGGCATGGAGGTGGCAATGGAAAGGATATTTGTTTGCCGCCCGGTGCGCCAATTATAATCAAAATAGGCACCCTGTTTTTCGTTCCACAAAAACCGATTAATGCCAGAACGTAAAATTTCTGCCTGCTGGGCGTAATAACTGGCCTTATCTTCCTGCCCATTCAGCGCATAAGCATGAGAGAGTGTCTGATCCAGATGTACCATCAGACAGTTCAATTCAATTGTCAGCAGTGATGTAGTTTGGATTGTTGTCAGCGTTTTACCATCAGCCAACCAACGTGATGAAAAATCCCACCCGCTTTCGGCCCCAGCCCGCAAATCACGCCAGACTTCGCCAGAAGGGCGGCTTGTTTCCTGCGCTGTGGCCATATCCTGCGGCCAGCTTTCATCACGCGGGGCGCTGCGTGTATCCCAGTGGCGGAACATGAGGGTGCCATCTTGCAGGCGCACCACATGGTGCCGCGCCATGCCCGGCGGCAGATTGGCCGCACCCAAGGTCCAGTAATCATATTCCTTCTGCAGTTCCGGCAGAAAGGATGTGTAGGCAATCTGCCCATCATGGCTAGCAAGCAAATCCAGCATGAGGGAAAAAAATGGCAGGCCAGAACGGCTGAGGTAATAGGTGCGGTTGCCGTTGGGCATATGCCCATATGTATCTATAAGCGATGCAATATCGCGCACCATATCACGCATGAGATCTACATGATCATCCTCATACAGGCCGATCATGGTGAAGTAGCTGTCCCAGTAATAAATCTCTGCAAACCGCCCACCCGGAACAATATACTTATAAGGGAGGGGCAGTAGGGTAGACCACGGCATGGCCACGTCCGGGTCTCGCGTCAGAACATCCCACATGCCGGAAATGTAATCCCGCACACTTTCATCCGGTTTGCGCGTATAGGCGGCAGAGCGCAGGGCAGGGATAGTAAAATGCTCTGTTACAAAGTCTTTCAGGTTAAAGCCTGGCTTGTCTTTTTCCTGCTTCCATAATGCCACCAGATCGGTAGGAGAGCGATCGGGCACAATGTCTGAAACCACTTTGGGGTCTGTAAACATACGTGTTTGATGAATGGCTGCAAAAAGCCCATCAAACGCAATAGAAGGCGGGCGGATATCCTGTTCCACCGCTACTGGCGTTTCACTCTTGCTTTTGGCCATAACTTCTGGCGCTTTTCTCCCCTCCGGCTTTGGGGCTGCTGGCTGTGCACTCCCCGGCGGTAAAGGCGCCAGACTGAGCAATGGTTGCGCGCCTTCAGCATCCGCGGCATCAGTCATATCCTGCGCATACGCCATAGGCGCTGCGGTGAGGAGAGCAAGAAGCGCCACACTACAGAAAGGAAGAGTGCGCTTATAAAGAGAACCAGTAAAACAAGGCATACCAAAACATAGGCATTGCCACTGCTTACCTGCAAGCCGAAGATGATTGAAAAATGCGCCAGACTTTAATCTACTTGCAGGGCTTCGCGCTTCATTTCCAGTTCCAGCCAGCGTTCTTCAGATTCGGCCAGCTTTGTTTCCAGCTTTTGTAAATCAACCGAAATTTTTTCAAACTGCGCTGGGTTTTTGCCATACAGGTCTGGATCAGCCAGTTTTTCACGCAGCGTTGCAGCCTGTGCTTCCAGCTTTTCCATTTCCTTAGGCAGATTATCCAGCGCGAACTGATCCTTATAACTCAGTTTTTTGGCGGGGCCGCGTGCTGGGGCCGCATCCTTGGGTTTGGCAGGTTCATTTTCCACCACGGCAGCGGTCACGGCAGCGGTTGTAAGTGGTTTCTGGTGCCGTTGAGCCAGCATATCGCTGTATCCACCGGCATATTCTATCCAGTTACCATCTCCCTCCGTTGCCAGAACAGATGTGGCAACACGGTCCAGAAAATCACGATCATGGCTTACAAGCAGCACTGTGCCTTCATAACTTGCCAGCATATCCTGCAAGATATCGAGTGTTTCCAGATCCAGATCGTTAGTCGGTTCGTCCAGCACCAGCAGATTGGAGGGCTTGGCCAAGGCGCAGGCCAGCATCAACCGCCCACGTTCCCCACCAGATAGAGCACTTACGGGCGTGCGTGCCTGTTCCGGACGGAACAAAAAGTCTTTCATATACCCAATAACGTGGCGCTTTTCTGTGCCCACCAACACCATATCGCCGCCACCTTCGGTTAGGGTATCGGCCAATGTGCGTTCTGGGTTTAAGCTCCGGCGCTGCTGATCCAGCGTAACCATATTAAGGGATGGGCCAAGCGAGATTGTGCCGCTATCGGGCTGGTCCAGACCTGTGAGCATACGCAACAATGTGGTTTTGCCTGCACCGTTGGCCCCGACAATACCCAGCCGGTCTCCGCGCAGAACACGCAGATCCAGATGGCGAACCACCTGTTTTTCACCCCATGCCTTGCTGATATCTTCCGCTACGGCCACCAGCTTGCTGGATGTTGCGGCGGCCTGTGTGTTCAGGGTGAGGGTACCGGGGGTGCGAATAGCTTCCTTACGCGCGGTGCGCAAATCTGCCAGTTCTCGCACGCGGCGCACGTTACGTTTACGGCGTGCGGTTACGCCATAACGCATCCAGTCTTCTTCTCGCGCAATCTGGCGGTCCAATTTGTGCGCATCGCGCTCTTCCTGTTCCAGAACCTCTTCACGCCAAGCTTCAAACCGCCCAAAGCCTTCATCAAGCCTGCGGGTTACCCCCCGATCCAGCCACACAACAGAGCGTGACAGCGTAGAAAGAAGCCGCCTATCGTGGCTGATAATCACCATGGCACAACCAAGGCTCAGCAATTCACGCTCCAGCCATTCAATGGTGGGCATGTCCAGATGGTTGGTCGGTTCATCCAGCAACAGCACATCAGGGGCCGCAGCCAGCGCCCCGGCAATGGCGCAACGTCGGCCCTCACCGCCAGAAAGGTTTTGCGTGTTTTCTTTGCCCGTCAGGCCCAGCGCATCTAGCAATGGCGCAGCTCGCCATGCCATATCCGGGTCTCCTATCTGGTTCACCACGTAATCTGCTGTTGTGGTATAGGCAGTCAAATCCGGCTCCTGTGGCAGATAGCGCAGGGAAGCGCCGGGCTGCACAAAAACAGAGCCTGAATCCGGCTGAATAACACCAGCCGCTATTTTGAGAAGAGTGGACTTGCCCGATCCGTTTCTGCCCACAAGGCACAGGCGCTCACCCCGACCAACGGCAAAGCCTGCGCCATCCAGAAGTGGGTTCCCCCCCAGTGTAAGAGTGATGTCCAGCAGGTGGAGTAAAGGAGGATGCGCCATGCTTAGAAAAGATAATCCGTATTTATGAAAGAACAATAAAGGCTGATTTGGTTACGCAGCCTGTGTGCGTGCGCTACTGACAGCCTGATACGTGGCAACCGCAAGGGTAAGGGGGTCAAACGGCTTGGTAATAACAAAGCTGGGTTCCATGGTTTCCCCAGTCAGCAAGCGTTCGGGATACGCTGTTACGTAAATAACCGGCACATTGAAGGATGAGGTAATTTCTGCCACCGCCTGTATGCCATCCCCCCCAGGGCCAAGGTTGATATCTGCCAGAATAAGCCCCGGCTTAGTTTCTTTAGCTAATTTTACCGCATCTGCCTGTGTATGGGCTATGCCTGCCACCTGATGCCCGCATTGCAGCACAAGCTGTTCGATATCCATGGCAATAATGGGTTCATCTTCAATAATCAGCACAGATGTCTGTACATTTTTGTGCAAGCGGCCCTGTGCGTCTTCCAGTTCCAGTTCCGCTTGCTTGGGGGGCACGCCTGTAATCCGCGCGGCCATTTCAACCGGCACTTCTTCCAGCGTGATCAAAAGCAAAAGCTGACGCTGTGTTACAGAAAGCCCCGCAACATCATATTCCGCAGCAAATCCCTTGCGAGAAAACAGCCCTGAAATTGCCTCATAGAGCTGATAGAGGGGCGTGAAACCTTCCTTCAGCCGTTGCGCAGAAAGGCCGCGCAGGCTTTCAGCCACCAGCAGATCACCTTCTGGTTGGCTGCCTGTCAGCGCCCGCGCGTAACGTCTGCCATAAGGGAGGGCCCGGATCAGGCCGTCACGCAGCGACTCTGACATGGCAAGTCTCCTTCATAATGGGTCATGACAAAAACATGCGAGAACGCGATGATGCACGCGCACCGGCTTTCCGGAAAGGGGATTTATCCTGACTCGCACTCCACATTCCACCCATGTTGCCACGCGGCGCACGTTTCGCACAGAACTTCTTGCAATTATCCCTGCATTACGTGGGTTTGCACGCTTTCTGGCGCGTGATTCCGCCATTGCAGATGATCTGGTGCAAGATACAATTGTGCGTGCTCTGGATAAGGCAGAAAGCTTTACACCCGGCACAAACCTGCGGGCATGGTGCTTTGCCATTTTACGCAATCTGTTTTTGGAACAGCACCGCCAAGGCCGTAGGGAACGCATTGCGCTGGAAGATTACGGGCACCATCCCGCATCAACCTCCGAATCGTCACCGCACGCGCAAACCGAAATGCAGGAGCTAGAAAGCCTGTTGTGGCAGATATCTCCGCTCCTGCGTGAGGCTTTGGTGCTTGTTGGTGCGCAGGAGCTAACATATGCAGAAGCCGCAGACATATGTGGGGTGGAAGTGGGCACTATGAAGGCCCGCGTTTCCCGCGCGCGGGCCGCACTTAAAAAAGTTATGGCCACGCAGGATGGAAAAAATGGGCCGGAGGGCTCACAAACCTAAAGCTCTCGTTTTCGTGAACGCCCACTTGTTTTTAAATGTAACCTTTCCACTTCGCCGAACATTGAAGGGGTAAGAGATCCACAAGGCGGAGAACACAAAAATGACAGCCTCTTTCCATGATCAGGTTATCGCTATCCTCCCCAAACTGCGCGTGCAGGCATTGGCGCTTACCCGCAATCGTTCTGTGGCCGAAGATCTTGTGCAGGATACTGTGTGCAATGCTTTGGCGGCGCAGGACAGTTTTGTAATGGGCACCAATTTTGCGGCATGGATGCACCGTATCTTGCGTAACCGTTTTATCTCCGACCTGCGTAAAAAGCGGGAAGTCGGGAACATTGATGATACCCCTCAATCCCTGTTGTCTGTAAGCGGGCGGCATGAAGACAGGCTGGCCCTGAAGGAACTGGATGCAGCGCTTGCACGGCTGCCAGACGACCAGCGGGAAGCTTTGGTCTTGGGTGTTCTGGAGGGGATGAGCTATCAGGAACTGGCAGACGTTGCCGGATGCGCTGTGGGTACAGCAAAAAGCCGGGTTTTTCGGGCGCGCCGGCAGCTAGAAGTCTGGCTGATGGGAGAAGACGAAGACGGTGTTTCTGGCAAAACAAGCGCAGAATCCACCACAAGAGTTTCTTCTACCCGACGCAAAACCCGCACAGCCCGAAACACAACGCGTAACGCACAGCAGACGGCATAAGCGCAATGGCGTACGATACTGATGTTAGGGATCCAAAGCCCGCAGAGTCGTGCAAACACAGCACCCAACAGGCCATGCCCGGATGGATGGCATGGCAGAAACCGGAGTTCAGGATGGGAAAAAGGAGAGACGACGCCCACTCCCGAAAGCCGAAAAAAAAGCGGGATAAAGCTTTTGACCTATGGCTAAAGCGTGGCCTGCACCAGATGTTCGATAACGTTGTGAATGAACCCGTGCCTGAAGAGCTGCTTAAGCTTATTCAGGAAGATCGAGAAAAACAGGATTAAGCATTTTGCATATCAGTGGGCGAGGGGAAGGCCCTGCAAGCCGGGTAGCGGCCTCCCTTCTGTCTGGTCTGGGGCGTATTTTCAGCACTACAAGCGCACGAATGCGGCTGCTGATCTGCGTTTCAGCCGTTCCTGTTATTGCCATTGGCGCCGTACTGGCTCTGCATAATTACCGCGAAGTTACTCTTGGCAGTGCGCAGCGTGCTGGCAACGCCATTATGCGGCTAGACCTGCAATTCCGCCATGATACAGACAGATTACGTAGCGCCCTTGAAACCATAGGCCATATGGATCTGACCCCCGATCAGATCGTGCATGCCCTGCGGCTTATGGAAACCATTAGTGGGCAGCGTTACTGCTTTCTGTCCGTGCTGGATGATGAAGGAAAGCCCATACAATCCGTTTCCCCCCAAGGGCGGGGATGTGCGGAGGTAGGGGCGCTTTCTGCCCCAACCGATGTACATTCCACTCTACTTGAAGCCGTGCAGACCAGTGGTGGGCCGGGTGAAGGTGGCGCTTTTTTACGTATTACCGTACCCGCAGGGTTTCTGGCTCTACCAGAAGCACATGGTTATCTGATGGGTATTCTCCAGATATCTCGGCAAAGGGCATATCTGGGTAGCGCCTCCGGCTGGCAGGTTTTTGCAGAGGACGATAACCCCATACAGGCATGGCTGCTGATGCATAATGGGCAGTTGTTGCCTGTATGTTCAGATTGCGGGTGGCAATCTCCACCACCTTCCATTGTGCATGAACTCAAGAACGCTCTGGAAAACAGCGAGCGCAGCATTATCACACTCCCCACTGGGCTGGGGGGCTATGCTCTGGGCGCTATTGCGGGAGGAGCAGATATTCTGGTTTCCACCCAGCGCACATCCATGGAATCTGATGCTCTGCATACCATGATCCTGCAAATTGTAGGGCTGGTGCTGTTGCTGGTTATCGGGCTTGTTGCCGTTACGTTAGCGGCCAATATTGTGCTGATAGGCCCTTTGCGCCGTCTCACATACTCCGTGCAAAAATGGCAGATGGAAGGGATTTTTGATGCACGCATCACCCGCTCCATGCCGCTTGAACTCCAGCGCCTTGGGCAGGCTTTTACCCGTGCCACACGCCGCCTCTCCCGCCATGAAGCACGGCTTAAAAAAGCCATGGCGCATCAGCAACTGCTGATGAAGGAAGTGCACCACCGCGTTAAGAACAATCTCCAGATTGTGGCTTCCTTGCTCAACCTTCAGGCCAATCAGATTGAACACCCGGAAGTGCGGGCAGAATTTGCCCTGGCGCGAGATAGAATTCGGGCGTTAGCAACACTGCATCGGACACTCTATGCAGAAGATGCTCTGAACAGCCTGAACATGTCTGTCTTCCTGCAAGAGCTTTGTGAGCAGACACTTCACATTGCCGGAGAATCTGAATTCGGGCGCATTACGCTAGATGTGATTTCAGACAGTTTCTGGATGGACCCGGATCAAGCTGTGCCGCTTGCCCTGATCGTTACAGAAATTATCACCAACTCCATTAAATATGCTTTTCCGGATGGCCAGAAAGGCACCATTTTTGTGCGCCTGCACCGCAGCCACGGGCAACTCACCCTTCAGGTTGGGGATAACGGGGTAGGGTGCGCATGGGAAGAACCGCCAATACATCAAGGCATTGGCCTAAAACTTATTCACGCATTTGCGCGCCAGCTTAAAGCAACACTTACGTATAAAGGGGAAGGCGGCGTGCAATATACGTTGGTGATGCGCCTGCCAGAAAACCCGCCAGAGGCCAGAAAATAAGGCAAAAAATGCACGCTATGCCCAGATTGCAGCGGGGGATGGCTTTCTAAACTGTTTGCGTCTTGCGTCTGTCGGTATAAACGCCTTGTGTTATGAGCAACGAGAAAGCAGCAATCCGCAACTGGACACGGACACAATCGCGTCTGGGGCGTCAGGCAGCGCGATCAGTGGTTGGAGCCGGGCTGCTCTCCAGTCTTGTCGGTATAGGGCAGGTCTGGTGTGTGGCCGTTGTGCTGGGGCATGCCTTGGTTAACTGGAAGATGCCAGATGCCGCAGGCCCTATGCCTGTATGGCCTTTTCTGGCCTTTCCGGTTTTGGCCATTCTACGCGCTTTGGTTATGGTTCAGGCCGATACAGGTGCCGCGCGTGCAGGCATTGCCGCACGCCGCCGGTTGCGTGGTGAGGTTCTGGCCTCCGTTCTTACAGGTGGGCCTGCACTTTTGCGCCGCGTGCATAGCGGGGTGCTGGCTTCCACCATTGTAGATAGGGTGGAAGCGCTGGATGGCTTTTTTGGCCGTTGGATCCCGGCCTCTATTCTTTGGATTATTGCACCTGTTGCCATTCTCATTCCCATAGCCATTGTGCAGCCACATGCAGCACTGGTTCTGGGCCTATGCGGCATAGCTGTACCTTTCGGGCAGGCTCTGTTTGGCATTGGGGCGGCTGTGGCTTCCCGCAATCAATTTCTGGCCATGACACGCCTGCAAGCTCGGTTTTTAGATCGCGTTAAAGGTATTGCCACTATTGTTCTGGCTGGCCGTGCGGAAGATGAAACCCGCAAGCTGGGCGATGCAGCAGAAGAATTGCGCCAACGCACCATGAAGGTGCTGCGGGTTGCCTTTCTGTCTTCCGCCTCTATCGACTGCGCCATGGTTGTTGCTCTCATTGCCATCGCCATTATGGATGGCCGACAGGCTTTGGCCCTACAGGCGGAAGGAAGCGCCCCTGCATTGGTGCATGCCGTTACTGCAGGGCTGTTTGTTTTGCTGGCTGTGCCAGAGTTTTTTGCCCCCCTCCGTGGCTTGGCCCTTGCTTATCAAGATAGAGCACACGCCCAAGGGGCTGCTACAGCTGTGCTGGAACTCCCTGAAGCTCAAGAACGCCCTGCGCCGGAGGGTGCCCGCACCGTCAACGCCAATGGCGTGATGGTCTCCTTTGATGATGTCAGTTTTTCATGGGACCCAGCACGCGGTTTAGCGCTAGACCATGTCAGCTTTACTGTGCCTGCGGGTGAAACACTAATTCTGGCTGGGGCTTCTGGTTCTGGCAAATCCACTATCATGGAATTGCTGCTCGGCTTCATTCAGCCCGATACCGGGCGCGTTCTGTTCAACGGTGCTCCGCTAGATAGCATTGTGCCAGATGCACTGGCTCGCATGGTCTCATGGATTGGGCAAAAGCCTGTTCTGTTTGCTGGCACATTGCGTGAGAATATTCTGTTTGCAAAACCCGATGCCAGCGATGCCGAACTTCAGGCTGCGCTAAAATCTGCTGCTGTTGATCAGTTCTTGCCCAACCTGCCCGAAGGGCTTGAAACCCGGATTGGGGAAGGTGGGTTTGGTCTTTCTGGTGGGCAGGCCCAGCGTATTGCCATTGCGCGTGCTTATCTGAAAAACGCTCCAGTGCTGCTGTTGGATGAGCCCACAGCGCATCTGGACCCAGCAACAGAAAAAAGCGTGTTTGAAAGCCTGCAACGCTTGGCCGTAGGCCGCACCGTTATTTTGGCCACCCATTCTGCCGCCGTGCATATGTTCAAAGGCCGCCGCATAGATCTGGCCAGCGGCCGCGTTATCAGCCGACAGGGAGCAGCCTGAGCATGACCTCTCTCCCTAACCCACGCCCCACCGGGGAACTGACAGATTGGCAAGCCATCCGTACTGTTTTTGCGCTCTGGCGCAAACAGGGGGGGCGCCTTGCTGGCGGTATTGTTCTGGCTCTGCTGGCCTTGGCTTTTGGGCTGGCGCTCATGCAAACATCTGGGCTGCGGCTGGCTGGTTGCGTTATGGGTGAAATTGTTATTGCCACAACAGCTTTGCGCTGGATTGGTGCGGGCCGTGTGATCCTGCGTTATGCAGAACGCCTGTTTGCGCATGATGCCATGTTCCGCGCGTTGGCTGATTTGCGTGTGTGGTTTTTCCGCTCCCTCGCGCAGGGGGCTGCTGCCGGTTTGGGCTTCCGGCGGGCGGGGGATATGCTTTCCCGCCTTGTTTCAGATATTGGCACGTTGGACGGCCTTTACCTGCGCATTGTGGTGCCGCTTATCTGTGCCTGCGTTACATTTCCGGCCCTCGTTATTATTGCAGGCCATGCCAGTGTGTTGCTGGGCCTTGTTGTGGGGCTGCTATTTGCCTGCTCTGCCTTTGTGGTGCCATGGATGATTGCGCGCTCTAGCCGAGCATCTGCCAGCCAGATCGTGCATCATCTGGCCCATTTGCGCATTACGGTGCTGGATCTGGTTGGTGGCCTGCGTGAAATCCGCGCTTTTGGCGCAGAAGGCCGTATGCTGGCACGTGTGCAGGCGGCAGATGCCGCTCTCCTGCAAGATCAGCTCCGTCTGGCGCGGCGGGCAGCCCTTGCCAACGCCATGGCCTTTCTGGCCGGACAGATTGCCGTATTTGCTGTGCTACTGAGCATTGGCGGACTGTTTGCAGAACATATTCCTGCACTGGAAGGTGTGGGCATTCTGTTTTTAACCATTGCTGCTTTTGAAAGTGCCGCGGCACTTACCCGTGCAGGGCTACAGGCTGGTGCAATGGGGGCAGCAGCACGCCGCGTAGTGGAAGTGGCTGAACAACCTTCCGCCATCACCATTCCCGCGTCTGAGCAAACAGATGCACCGCTAGATACGCATATCCGTGTAGAAGGCGTAAAGTTCCGCTGGGCGGTAAATCGCCCATGGGTGTTTGATGGTCTTACACTGGATATTCCCGCAGGTGCACGCGTGGCCATTCTGGGGCCATCTGGCGTGGGCAAATCCAGCCTTGCAGCTCTCCTTCTTAAAGCTGCCACACCAGAAGCCGGAACAATCACACTGGGCGGGAAAGACATTTCCCGCATTAAGGCAGACTCTTTGCGCCAGCGTATCGCATGGCTTTCCCAAGCCACGCATCTGTTTGATGATACCATCCGCGCCAACCTGCTACTGGGCCACCCAGATGCTACGGAAGAAGACCTGTGGCAGGCGTTGGAAGAAGCCGCCATTGCAGATGTTGTGCGGAACCTGCCAGAAGGGCTGGATACATGGTTGGGTGAAGGCGGTGTTCGGCTATCTGGCGGGCAAGGGCGGCGTATTGCGCTGGCCCGCACATTACTGACACAAGCCCCCATCATGATTTTGGATGAACCCGCCACAGGGCTGGATGCCCAGACAGAGCAGGACTTCCTACGCACACTCAACACCGTTACAGAAGGGCGCACAGTTATCCTTATCGCACACCGCCTGACTGGCGTTGAAAAGCTGGATCGCATCTGGCGGCTTTCTGCCGGAGTTGCCAAGGCCGCCGTTGCATAAGCAAATCTATGTTGACGTAATGCCCCCGGCAGGGCACCAGTTAGGAAATAATGACATATCTTGATTAGGATATTTTATATGCGCCGCTTGCTTCCTGTTGCTGGTCTCTGCCTTTTGGCTGCTTGTGCTGGCAATGCACCACGCAAATACGTGGTTTTCTTCTCCGCTCGTTCAACAGAGCTGGATGACAATGCTCGCAATGTCCTGTTGCAGGTGGCAGACGAATCCAGAAAGCATCCTTCCCGCATTGTAAAGGTGGAAGGTTACGCACATGCAGGGCAGGATCTTTCTGCCGATGCGCTTTTGGCCATTCAGCGCGCTAAAACTGTTGCCCAGCAGCTAAGCGAAGATGGTGTGGCGGGTGATCATATCGTTCAGACCCCACGCGCACCTTCCAGCAGCGAAGGCATGCAGGTTGGCTCCCGCCGCGTGGAGATCGAACTGGCCAACCCCTGATAGAATGACAGAAACCGGCTCCATATCCACGCCCTCTCAGTTTTCACATAACAGGCTGGAACGGGATCGGTTTGCTGGCAAACCGCCGCAGGAGGTTCTGCAGGCGGTTTTTGGCTTTCCGGGTTTCCGCAGCCTTCAGGCGCAAGCCGTTGAATGCGTTATGGAAGGCAGAGATACACTGGTGCTTATGCCAACTGGCGGCGGCAAAAGTGTTTGTTACCAAATACCCGCCCTGTGCCGCGAAGGCATGGGGCTGGTTATTTCCCCCCTTATTGCCCTTATGGATGATCAGGTTGCAGGCCTGCGCCAACTTGGCATCAATGCAGCGGCCCTTCATTCTGAACTAGAAGGGGATGAAGCCGCCAAAATCAGATCAGATCTGGCAAATGGGCGGATAGACCTGCTGTATATCTCTCCAGAACGGCTGCTTTCATCCGGCACGCTGGACAGGCTTGTGCGCATACCGCTTTCGGTTATCGCTATTGATGAGGCTCATTGTATTTCGGCATGGGGGCATGAGTTCCGGCCAGAATACCGCGCCCTTACAGCGTTGCCACGCCATTTTCCGCATGTGCCACGTATTGCCCTTACCGCTACCGCGGATGAACGCACGCGAGAAGATATTCTAACAGCGCTGGATATGCCGCATGCCGAGGTACTGGTTTCCAGCTTTCATCGGCCTAACCTCAACATTTCCGTGCAGCCCAAAGCGTCTGAAACCCGCCAGCTTATTACAGCACTGGAACGGCATAAGGATGCCGCCAGTATTGTATATTGTGGCAGCCGTGCCCGCACAGAGCGCATGGCCGCTTCTCTGCGTGAACGCGGATGGCCTGCCTTGGCCTATCACGCCGGGCTTTCCCCCATAGAAAAACGTGCCGCGCTCCTGCGTTTTCGATCTGGTGAACCCCTTGTTATTGTTGCCACTGTCGCCTTTGGCATGGGCATAGATAGGCCAGACGTGCGCGCTGTCGTGCATCTGGACATGCCATCCTCGCCAGAGGCCTATTATCAGCAAATTGGTCGGGCAGGGCGTGATGGCCTGCCATCTGACACACTTCTGCTGTACGGCGGGGAGGACATGGCTCGCGCCCGTTATTGGCTGGATCAATCCGCCGCACCAGAAAGCGAAAAACGGATTATGCGCAGCCGGCTGGAAGCCATGATCGCACTAACCGAAACCACGGGTTGCCGCACCCGTGCGTTATTGCATTGTTTTGGTGAGGAATTGGCCGAACCCTGCGGCCATTGCGATAACTGCCTACATCCGGTGCTAACATTTGATGGCACAGAAGCCGCCCGCAAGCTGCTTTCTGCTGTATATCGCACTGGGCAATGTTTTGGTGCGCTACATGTTATCAGTGTGCTGCGCGGCAAAACCACAGAAGCCGTTAAGCGTAATGGGCATGACAAGCTGACTGTGTGGGGTATTGGTAAGGATAAAAGCGAGCAGTTCTGGCGCGGCGTGGTACGTCAGCTTATTGCGCGTGGGGCCTTGCGCACAGAAGGCCAATACGGCGGCCTGATTTTAAACCAGAATGTAGCGCGCCCCATTTTACGCGGTGAGGAAGACATTCACCTACGTGCAGATCCTGTAGTGGAAACAGCCAGCCGCATATCAGACCGCAGCAGCCAAAGCGCAGGCATTACCCTTACGGAAGATAGCAAAGCCCTGTTTGATGCCCTACGCCAATGGCGCCGGGAAGAAGCGCAGGAGCAGGAAATTCCGCCTTACGTTATTTTCCATGATTCCGTGCTGCGCGATATCGCCATGGAAAAACCCTCAGATTTGGATGAGCTGGGAGATATCAAAGGGGTAGGGCGCTCCAAACTGGAACGGTATGGAGAAGCCGTGCTGGAGGTTCTTGAGACAGCGCAGGCATGACACAGGCAGTGCAACAACGTCGGTTTCGCATTCTTAAGCTGGTGCAGCAACACGGCTATGCAACCAGCGAAGATTTGGCGCGTGAACTCAATGTTACCGTGCAAACCGTGCGCCGAGACGTCAACATCATGGCCGCACAGGGGCTGCTGGCGCGCCATCATGGTGGAGCCAGCTCTCTTTCGCCATCAGAAAATATTTCTTATTCCGATCGGCAGATCCTGAATTTGCGTGAAAAGGAAGCCATTGGGCGTAATGCCGCACAGGCCATTCCCAACGGGGCTTCGCTTTTCATCAATATTGGCACAACTACAGAAGCCTTTGCGCAATCTCTCCGCACCCATAAGGCACTGCGGGTGATTACCAACAATATTCATGTAGCCACGCTTTTGGCCCCCGCTCCAGAATGTAGCCTGATTATTACGGGTGGGCACGTTCGCCTGCGTGATGGCGGCATAGTTGGCCCTACAGCCGCCGCCATGATGGAACAATACCGGGCGGATTTTGGCGTGATCGGCATTAGCGGCATTGATGAAGACGGCACATTGCTGGATTTTGATGCAGATGAAATTAGCGCCGCGCAGGCCATTCTGCGCAATGCCCGCACTGTTTTTTTGTTGGCAGACCACACCAAGTTCCGCCGCAGACCCATGGCGCGGGTAGGGCATATTACGCAGGTCAACGCGTTTTATACCGATCAACCACCACCAGCGGGCATTCGCGCGCTGTTAAAAGAACACGATATCAAACTGCATATTGCCCAACCATGATCCATGATTTTCGTAAAGGAAAGCAGGAAGGGCCGTTAAAAACCGCCATCTGGCCATATTGACGCCATTCTTCTTGCGTTTTCTTTTCGAATACGAATAAAAGACAGAAGTTTGCGTTCTGACCGAAACCGGAAGAAACCATGACCACACCTACTGCATCTCCCGCCCGCATTTATGATCTGCTCATTGTTGGAGGAGGGGTAAACGGCGCAGGCATCGCACGAGATGCTGTTGGCCGTGGCGCCTCTGTTCTGCTGGTAGAGCAGGATGACCTTGCCAGCTACACATCATCTTCCAGCACGAAGCTTATCCACGGTGGCTTGCGTTACCTGGAATATTACGAATTCCGCCTGGTGCGCGAAGCCCTTATGGAACGTGAACGCCTGCTGAAAATGGCCCCGCATATTATGTGGCCACTCCGGTTTGTGCTGCCTCATTCCAAACTGGTGCGCCCGGCATGGATGCTTAAGGCTGGCCTGTTCCTTTACGATCACCTTGCCTCCAACATGACACTGCCGAAGTCTCGCGGCATTGATTTCCGCACGCATTCATCCGGCGCGGCTCTGAAGCCAGAATACACCAAAGGTTTTGTGTATTCCGATGGTTGGGTGCAGGACAGCCGCCTTGTGGTGCTGAACGCCATGGATGCCGCAGAACGTGGTGCAGATGTGCGTACACGCACACGCCTGATTGCGGCCAACCGCGCCAACGGTGTGTGGGAAGCCACGCTGGAAGACCGCGCAACCGGCAAAACCACAACCGTACGCGCCAAGGCGCTGGTCAACGCTGCTGGCCCGTGGGTTGCGCGTTTGCTGGCCGATACGCTGAAAATCCCGAATTCCAAATCTGTTCGGTTGGTCAAGGGCAGCCATATTATTGTGCCGCGTGTGTATGAAGGCCCGCAGGCTTACATCTTCCAGAATCCGGATAAGCGCATTGTGTTCGCTATTCCATATGAACAGAATTTCACGCTGATCGGCACCACCGATATTCCGTGGAAGCAGGAACCGGGCAAAGTGAACATTGCGCCCGATGAAGTGACTTACCTGTGTGAAAGCGTAAACCGCTACCTGAACGTGCAGGTGAAAGAAAGCGACGTGGTGTGGAGCTATGCTGGCCTACGTCCGCTGTATGATGATGCCTCTGCCAACGCTTCTGCCGTAACGCGTGATTACGTGCTGGATCTGGATACGCAGGACGGTGCGCCGCTACTTTCCATTTTTGGCGGCAAGATTACCACATACCGCAAACTGGCCGAACACGCGCTGGAAAAACTGGCGCCTGTTCTGCCCGCAGTGGGTGGCGAAAGCTGGACTGCACAGGAAGTTCTGCCCGGTGGTGACTTGGGAGATGGCGGGTTTGATCAGGCTCTGGCACGCCTGCGCCGTACAGCCCCATGGCTGCCAGAAGGTCTTGCATGGCGCCTGATGCGCAATTATGGCAGCCGCACCTACGAAATTATTGGTGAAGCCAATAGCATGCAGGATATGGGCGAAGTGCTGGGCGGTGACTTAACATCGCGTGAAGTAGATTATCTGATCTCTCGCGAATGGGCTCGCACGGCAGAAGATGTTCTGTGGCGCCGTAGCAAGCTGGGTCTGCATCTGAGCGATGCAGAAAAAGCCAATGTTGAAGCATATGTCGGGAAGAAACTTGCCTGATATCTGAGAACCATAGATACGTCCTTTCCAACAAGAAAAATAATAATGAGGAAGGTCATGGAAAAAACAGGAAAAGCCCTGCTTGGGGAAATGATAGCCGAATGTCTGGCTGTTATGATTATTGTGACTATAGGGGATTCAGTGGCAGCAATGTTCTCGCTGTATGATCCCAGCCCCTTCAAGCAGGCTTACTGGGGTGTTGCCATTACATGGGGGCTGGCTGTTACGCTGGCCATCTATGTCACTGGTTCTGTATCTGGCACGCATGCCAACCCGGCCGTTACGCTGGCTTTGGCATGCTACCGTGGTTTTTCCTGGAAAAAAGTTGTGCCTTATTGGGTGGCGCAAGTTGGGGGCGGCTTTTTAGGCGCTTCGCTTGTATATGCCCTGTATGGCTCCGTTATCCAGCATTACGCGCTCGCTAATCATCTGGATTGGGTGAATGACGGCGCAGCTTCTGGCGTTTTCTTTACCCATCCCGGTGATTTTGTAACCCCACTTCACGCCATGATGAATGAGGTTATCCTTACCGCTATTTTGGTGCTGGGTATTTTTGCCATTACCTGTGAATACAATACCGTGGCCCCGCAGGCTAATTCCGGTGCGCTGATTATTGGCTTGCTGGTTGCCATTTTGGGCGCATCTTCCGGCTTTTTGGAAGGCTGGGCCCTCAACCCTGCGCGCGATCTTGGGCCGCGCATTTTCTGTTTTGTTGCAGGATGGGGACGTGCCGCGTTTCCTTCCCCCGGCAATTATTGGTGGATGCCTATTGCTGGCCCCATGGTGGGCGGTTTAGTGGGCGCCACACTTTACCAGACACTTCTACGCCCATTTATGCCCGCAAGGGCCCGGGTGACCACGACGGCGGCAGACTGACCGCAACACGCAGAAGGATACTCCTTAATGAGTAAGCAAGACTGTGTCCTGGCTATTGATCAGGGAACGACATCAACACGCAGCATTGTCTTTGATCGTGATGCGCAGGAACTCGCTGCCGCCAGAGAGGAGTTTGCACAGCATTACCCCAAGGCGGGTTGGGTAGAACACTGCCCGGAAGATATCTGGAAAGATGTCGTTAACACCGCACGCACAGCGCTGGAGAAATCTGGCGCGGCAGACCGGGTAGCGGGCATTGGCATTACCAACCAGCGCGAAACCATTGTGGTGTGGGAACGCGCCACAGGTAAGCCTATCCACCGCGCCATTGTCTGGCAGGATCGGCGCACGGCCAATGTGTGCCAGAAACTGCGTGATGAAGGCGCAGAAACACTGGTGCGCGAACGCACCGGGCTTTTGATTGATCCGTATTTTTCTGCCACCAAGCTGGCATGGCTGCTGGATAACGTGCCTCAGGCCCGTGAGCGTGCAGAAAAAGGCGAGCTGGCTTTTGGCACCATTGATTCCTTCATTCTCTGGCGTCTGACTGGCGGCAAGGTGCATGCAACGGATGTCACCAACGCATCTCGCACCATGTTGTTTGATATCCACCGCCAACAGTGGGATGAAGACCTTCTGCGTCTTTTCCGCGTACCTGCGGCACTTTTGCCAGAAGTGAAAGATAGCAGCTGCATTTACGGTGAAACTGATCCCGAACTGTTCGGCCGATCCATTCCTATCGCAGGTATTGCGGGGGATCAGCAGGCCGCTGTGGTCGGGCAGGCGTGCTTTACACCAGGCATGGCTAAGGCCACCTATGGCACGGGCTGCTTTTTGCTGCTGAATACGGGGGATAAACCCGTAACATCTCGCAACCGCATGCTCACCACCATTGCCTACCGTATTAATGGCAAAACCACCTACGCGCTGGAAGGCTCCATTTTTGTGGCGGGTGCCGCTATCAAATGGTTGCGTGATGGGCTGCACCTGATCACCCACGCATCTCAAACCGATGATATGGCGACACGTGTGCCAGATAGCCACGGCGTTTACATGGTGCCGGGGTTTGTAGGCCTAGGCGCCCCGCATTGGGACCCTGATGCACGCGGGCTGATCTGCGGCCTAACGCTGGATTCAAGTGCTGCGCATATTGCCCGTGCTGCTTTGGAATCCGTAGCCTATCAGACGCTCGATCTGGTTACGGCCATGATGCAGGATGGCGGTGGCACCACAGATAGCATTCGCGTAGATGGCGGCATGTCTGCCAATGACTGGTACTGCCAGTTTCTTGCAGACATGCTGCAAGCCAAGGTGGAGCGTCCACGCAATGTGGAAACCACCGCTCTGGGCGCAGGCTTTCTGGCGGGCATTGCAACAGGTGTGTGGGATAGCGAGCAGACCGTGGCTTCCGAATGGGCACGGGGCTCTCTATTTGAACCTAAAATGGAAAATGAACAGCGCCGCACCATGATTGCTGGATGGCATCAGGCGGTTAAGCGCACTCTTAGCACCTATACGGGCAGCTAAAAAATAAGCTCTGGCGGGAATATTTTTCCTGCCAGAGCAACGCTTTGCTGAATATGGCGTGATCAGTCTGGCTTATGGTCGCTTTCTGCATCTGTGCCTGCATCCTGAACAGGAACAGATACGGTTTTTGAAGATCCACCCATAAATGTAAATGTAAACGGCACGTTCTGATTGGCATGCACGTTATTGGAAAGGCCAAAGCAGAGCAGGTGGTACCCGCCCGGCGGAAACACCAGTGTAGAGTTGCCCGGCAGGGCAAGATGGGTAAACAGCACCCTAGTACCGCCTGTGCTTTCCTGATCGGCATGGTGGCCCACCAGTTTCTGGCAAACGGGAGAACTCACCCCCGTAAGCAGATGCGCGGTTTCACTGGCATTGGACAGGGCAAAATAAACTGTTGCCGGTTCTCCTTCCGATGCCAGATGCAAAGATGTGTCAAATATGGTAATATCCTTTTGAGCATCCACCTGCTCCGGCAAAACGGGCTGGGAAGGCTGATTATCGGCCAACGCCTGCGGTAAGGCATAGGCTGAACAAGAAAGAGCTGCACAGAACAGAACAGCAAAATGGCTGCGTTTCATAATTTCTCCATCCAGATGGACCGCCACATGGTATGGACGAAACGGCCCAAAAGAAATAAGTGGTGCCTTTACATACGCGCTCTTTTAACAACAGAAAACGCCAGCCAAAAATGCGCCTGAGGGAAGGTTGATACCACCATGCGTTGCCCTTTTTGCGGGAACCCAGATAGTCAGGTCAAGGACAGTCGCCCCAATGAGGAAGGACTGGCCATTCGGCGGCGGCGTGCATGCCTGTCCTGCGGGCAGCGTTTTACCACGGTAGAACGTGTGCAACTACGAGAACTGGTTGTGGTGAAAAACGATGGCAGGCGCGCGCCCTTTGATCGGGAAAAAATTGCACGCTCCATCCGTATCGCCCTGCGCAAACGCCCTGTTTCCGAAGAACAGATTGAGCAGATTGTTACCGGCATTGTGCGCCAGCTTGAAGGGAACGGAGAAACCGAGGTGACATCCACCCGCATAGGTGAACTGGCAATGGATGCCCTTAAGGAAGTAGATGGCGTTGGATATGTGCGGTTTGCAAGCGTGTACCGCGATTTTACGGAAGCCAAGGATTTTTCGGAAATTCTGAACCTTATGGAATCTGGTGGCGCCCCAGCCCCCGGAAAAGACTAGACCTTAGAACAGAAAAGCGCCATGAAACCCGGCTTTGCAACTGACTGGCCGGGCAGGAGGGATGGATGACAGAACTACAGGACGAACCCCGTTTGAAAGGGGCGCAACGGCCCCGCACGGCAGCACGCGTTGCCGCTGTGCAGGCCCTGTTCCAGATTGACCAGAATGGAGACCGCCCAGAAAACGTTATTGAACAGTTTCTGGTTCATCGGTTTGGCACAACGCTGGATGGCGCAAGCTATGAAGACGGCTGCATTCCAGAGGCCGATACACAGCTTTTCAGCCACATTGTGCGGCTGGTAACCTCCCTACGCACGCAGGTTACGCAGGAAGTTGAAAAAACGCTTCCAGAAACGTGGCCCATTGCACGGTTAGACCCCGTATTGCGCGCATTGCTTCTGGCAGCCGCGGCAGAAGCAACAGAAGGCGATGCACCAGCCCCTGTGCTGATCAACGAATATATGGACGTGGCCCACGCCTTCTTCTCTGGTGACGAACCGCGCCTTGTGAACGGCGTTCTGGATACGCTCTTCAAACGTCTGGCGGCTGAACGGAACCATGATACAGAACAAACCCAGCAACCAGACTGATCTGCCGCAGGAATTTGCGTTTATCCGGCAGCACTTTTCTGCTCTGGCTGGGGCTGCTGCCCTTGAATTGAGGGATGACGCCGCTGTTTTCACGCCGCCCGAAGGGCGAGAACTGGTGATTGCAGCGGATGGTATGGTAGAAAATGTTCACTTTCTGCCAGATGATCCACCAGAAACCATTGGCCGCAAGCTGCTACGCTGTAACCTGTCTGATCTGGCTGCCATGGGCAGCCGCCCGGAAGGTTGGCTACTAACATTTGCACGCCCACCTCATACTACCGAACAGTGGGTGGCACAGTTTTGCAAAGGGCTTAAAGCGGATCAGGAGCAATTCGGGCTCCAGTTACTGGGGGGCGATACAACCTCCACCCGTGGCCCGCTGGTCTTATCCCTGACCATTCTTGGCTCTGTGTTGCCGGGGCAGGCTATCCGCCGACAAGGCACTCAGGCTGGTGATGGTTTATGGGTTACCGGCACTATTGGTGATGGCGCATTAGGCCTACGCGCCCTTAAAGGTGAGATACCTGATCCATCTGGCCATCTGGCGCAGCGTTACCGCCTGCCACAGCCCCGTATTGGTTTACCCTTATACGGCCTTGCTTCTGCTGCCATGGATATTTCAGACGGTTTGCTCCAAGATGCAGGGCATCTCGCGCGGGAAAACGCGCTGCATGTGACCATCCACGCAGATACCGTGCCTCTATCAGACGCAGCTCGCCAAGCAGGCCCCAAATGGCTGGAAACCTGCCTGACTGGCGGCGATGATTACGAGATTTTATTTGCCGTTCCCACGCAGCATGAAGCCTCATTGCTACGCAAAGGCGCGTTAGATACCGCCTGCGGCCCCATAAAAGTAACCCGTATCGGGGAATTCACGCAGGGATCTACCGGTGTAACGGTTGTAGATAGCGCAGGCAAAAGCCTGCAATTCCGTTCCCACGGGTGGAGCCACCTTTAGGCGCTCCCCCCGCCAGAGCGCGATTTATTCCACCAGAAGTTTTTCGTACATCCGGTGCCGTTTGTAAGGCGTGGGAGAAATGCGTTCAATCAGCTTACGCAGGCCTTCATGCGTTTCCAACACCCAGCCTAGCTCAATACTGCGATAAGGCAGCACATGGCCACGCTTCATCAGTTCATCAATAATCAGAGCAGGTAACATGGCGCGCAGGGCGGTGCCGAGATACTTCTTGCGCACACCCAACAGCACCACCCGTGCAGACCGGAAATCATGGCTCATTACGCGAGAGGCCAGCTTGAGCCAGCCCAGCGGAGAGGGCGCACCACCTAAGTCACCGCTGATATCAAACATGTTGGGAATAACCAGCGCAATGGCAGCCGGTTCTCCGGCTACTTCAGCCAGCACATACTGTTCTGGCCGCAAAATGGGCTTAAGGGCCTTTAGCAGGCTTTTGACCTCATCCTGCGTAAGGGGAATATTTCCCCACGTATCAGACCACGCATCATTATAGATTTCACGTAGGATTTCGGCATCTTCATTCACCTTATCCTTACGCAGGCCGCGCATGGTAATCGCACCCAAGCGCTGCCGAATGTTAGCAGGTATCTGGTTTGCACGCTCTGCAGAAGGGCTGGTTTCCATCCGGTAGGATAGCAAATCTACCGCACGCTTAAACCCAGCAGCCTCCACAGCAGGCCCCAGAGTTTTGGGGTGCCACGGTATGCCAATCATGGGGGGCTCATCTTGCCCCTCCACCATAATCCCGGATTCACCATTGCTATTCAGTGTCCACGGGCCACGTATGCGCTCAATTTTGCGCAATTTTAGCCATTGTATCGCGGCTTCAAGCAATGGGGCCACGCATTCCGGCTCCAGCGTATCCAGCGCCCCAAAAAAGCCTGTGCGCGGGCCGGGCTGCTTGAGAGCCAAAGCATCTATCTGGGCAGATATACGCCCAATGGGCTTTCCGTTCCGCCACGCAAGAAAATAACAAGCAAAGCCGTGCTCAAAAAATGGCGCATGCGTGGGTGAAAAAATATCCCGCTGCTCCATATCTAAAGGAGGCACATAACTTGGCAAGCCATCGTAAAGAAGGCGTGGTAGTTTTATAAAGAGAGAAAGCTGGCGTGAACCCGAAACAGGTATAACCGTAATCTGAGTGGGGGAAGACATTGCCACTCCGTTGTGTGAAAGCCAAAAGCCAATGGGTGATGCCTTATTACGCAGCATTGGGAAAGGGAAAAGTGTGAAAGTTGTTGCGAACGGAAAACACACCGCACGCTCTGTTCTGCTGACTGGGGCCACCGGCGGAATTGGAATGGAACTGGCCAAACGTTACGCACGACCAGGCCGGACACTGATACTATGGGGCAGAAACCCGCAACGGCTGACAGAAATTGCCACAACGTGCTGTGCACGTGGCTCTGCTGTTTTTACCCGGCAGATTGATCTGTGTGATGGTGAAGCCGCTCTGGCAGCATTTAAGGCAGATTATGCTGAGCATAAACCTGATCTGGTTATTCTGGGGGCAGGGCTATCTGACATACAGCCATTAGACAGCATGACAGAAGACCCGCAAAAGGTCTTACAGCTTGCGCAGGTTAACTATGCCACGCCTGTAGCTTTGGCCACAGCCGCTGCCCAGAATATGATTCCTAATGGAGGCGGGCATATTGCCCTTATCGGCTCTGTTGCAGGTTTTTACGAACTCCCGTGCTCTCCTGCCTATAGCAGTTCTAAATGTGGGCTGGATTTTTTTGCGCGTGCGGCAGGTCTGGCGTGGGAAGATAAAGGTGTGGGCCTTACGCTGATTGTGCCCGGCTTTATAGACACACCTATGAGCCGCAGGCTGGAAGGGCCACGGCCATTTCTGGTTTCAGCCAAAAGTGCTGCACGCCGCATTATCCGGGCCATTAACAAAAGAAAGAAAGTTTATATCTTTCCGTGGCCATTTCGGGCGCTGCGCGTTCTTGAGCGGCTGCTGCCTCAATGCCTGCGCGAACGCATTTTACGCAGCCTGATTGTTGGCCAAAAAGAGCGACAATAAGTTTTTCTGGATAGCTTGTGCTGCTTGAAAAAAGTAAAGCACAAGCTTGATGGAGCAGAAAAAACTAACTCTCACCACCCGGTAATCTGCCTTTTCCAACCCATAAGATGAGAGGAGGCAGGAAAAAATAAAATGCCATGATAAAAATAAGATCTCGCACCAGATAAGCTAGATCAATATGCAGGCCAAAATGGCAGATCAGATTAGCCAACCCCAGCATAAAACAGACACATAAAAAAGCGCCTGCGCTGGCATAAATAGTCCGCCCAGCGTTTATCTGTTCTACTTTCTCCAAAAAAACATCAGCAAATTTTTTCTGCACAAGCCAAGCCCTTATTTTACGAAATATTTATACCCGGCATGGCACACCGGAGCCCAAGATATGCGGACAGCAGCACCTTTTTCAGATTCGCTGCCCGCAGTATCTTTTATTCCGCAAAATTTGGAAGCGTGATGTTCTGATCTTTTGCCAGTTTCTGAATAGCAACCTTGGTCAGGCCCAGCAGATTGGCTGTATCAACAAACGCAGCATCGGCACTTGCGCCAGGCGTTGGGGGCAGGGTGATCGTTACAGAAAATTCAATATTCTGATCCTGCTTTGTAAAGCACAACTTAGCCTTGGTGCTTCCGTCCTTCTGCACCTTAACGGAACGCAGAATGCCATTTTGTGCTGTAGTGTCATTACCCACGAGCGTATTCCTTTGCAAAATTATGACAGCGGGAATGTGAACGCAGCAGCCACAAGTAGCAACGCTTCTACCTGCACCCCAGACCACCCAAAATATGCAGACTCCCCAAGAGATTCTGAACACACACTGTAAGCTATACGTGCAATAAGGCGGCTTTTCCTGACAGCAGAAAAATCATCTGCATTCACGCAGGTAAATCTCTTCCGAATCAGTTCATTTAAGTGGGGTTTATTTCGAGGCTTTACGCAACAAATTTCGGCATCTTCCGCCGTCTCATGCCATATCGTACGAATAAGAGCTGACAACCGCAGTTTTCTGCGGAAAATGTCAAGCATTGTCTTTTGGTTTCGTAGGGAAATGGAGGTCTGGGCGGGAATCGAACCCACATTCGCGGATTTGCAGTCCGCTGCATCACCATTCTGCCACCAGACCATCGGGTGATGGGGAGCCTTATCTCCTGTTCTGGCGCATTGGTCAAGCCGTTGTGTTGTGCGAATTTTAAATCTGTGTGTCACAAAATGTTTTGCCCTTAATCTGGCAGGCACTGCAAAGGGCATAAACCTTAACCGCAAGGGATAGGAAAACGTGACACTTCAGGCCGCAATACAGCAGAATTCCTACCCAATGCCGTATCCAAAAGATAAAGATATGGAAACCGCACGTAACCTTATGGTGGACGATCAGCTTCGTCCTTCAGAAATTACAAACCTCTCATTATTATCGGTCATGCGGGAATTGCCCCGCGAATGCTGTGTTATGCCCGATCAGCAATCTGTAGCTTATGCAGATATGACACTCTCCCTAGGGCAAGGGCGTGTATTGCCCCAACCTTTGCTCACAGCGCGCCTTGTGCAGGCCGTTATGCCAGTAGAAAAAGCGCGGGTTCTTGTTGTAGGGGCAGCAACCGGATACACAGCAGCACTTTTTGCCGCCCTAGGTGCCGATGTCACGGCGCTTGAATCAAACACACAGCTTGCCGAACAAGGGCAGCACTTCTGCCAGCAAGAGTCTCTGAACGTTTCATGGGTTATCGCCCCTCTTAGCGAGGGCATAACGGGCAACGCGCCTTATGATGTCATTTATTTTGATGGCGCCATTCTACGTTTTCCCGCTTTTTGTGCTGCGCAACTGGCCACATCCGGCATCATGGCTGGTGTTATGGCCACCCCCAATAGATTAGCAGAAGCTTTTACGGCCAGAAGAGAGCCAGAAAGTGCGTCCAGTTTTATTGTCACTAACCTTTTTGAAACACAGCTACCTTTACTGCCAGATCTTGCCGCACCCGTTACTTTTGAATTCTAGAAATAAACTTTTAGAAAGATATTCTGCCGCAGATGATTACAAACTTGTAGAAATAGGTTCAGTATCGTGGCATGAGCAGTGCCTTAAGCGGCAATACGGTAACTGAATCAGGAGTATCAGATGCGGCGTATTTGCGGAGCAGGGGTGGGTATGGCTGTTGTGCTATGCAGTTCCACTGCATGGGGGCAGAAATACGATGGCAGTGGTTCGCCAACCTTTGTGCCACATACGCTGCAGGAAGCACTTGCTGCGGCCTATCTGACAAACCCGACCCTTCAGGAAGCACGTGCCACCCTACGCGCTACCGATGAACAGGTGCCAACCGCTTTGGCTGGCTGGCGGCCAACCGTAACCGGCACAGTAGGCCTGACATACTATAAGGGTGTGAACGATTATCAGGGTGAGGCAGATCAGCCTTCTACTGGTTATATTCGCCAATATAACACCCCTGGTTATACGGCAGGCGTAAGTGTTAATCAGCCGTTATATACGGGTGGCAAAACCACATCCTCTACACATCAAGCTGTTAACAAAGTTATGGCAGCCCGCGCGCATCTGATTTCTGCCGAACAGCAAGTGTTCAAGCAGGTTGTGAATGCGTATGTTTCCGTTATTGAAGATGAACAGCTCTTGCAGTTGAACATCAACAACGAACGCGTGCTTCAACAACAGCTCCGCGCAACGAATGAACGCTTCCGGGTAGGGGAAATTACGCGCACAGACGTTGCGCAGGCTGAATCTGCTTACGCAACAGCCAAAGCTACCCGCCAGCAATCCGAAGGCACACTTCAAACTGCACAAGCCACATATATGCAGATTATCGGCATGGCGCCGCCGCCTAATCTGGTTCCGCCGCAGCCTTTGGTATTACCTGTTAAAAATGAGCAGATGGCCGCAGCTATGGCGGTTAAAAACAATCCAGATGTCATCAATGCACTCTTTACCGAATCTTCCCAAAAAGATGCAGTAGCCGTTGCAATGGCAGCCATTATGCCAAAAGTTTCCGCCACTCTGGCTTATTCCAGGCAGGTAAACCAAAGCCTGAATAACCAGATTGACGAAAACAAATACGCCATGATCAACTTCAACATCCCGGTTTATCAGGGGGGCTCAGAATACGCAGCTGTGCGGCAGGCCAAGCAGCAGGCGCAAGCTGCACACCGTGAAGTTGATGTGCAGCGCAGAACAGCCGCGCAGGATGCTGTTTCAAACTGGCAGAAACTGGTTGCCTATCAGGCTGCAATCAACAGTAACCGCGCCGCTATTCAGGCAGGCACCGTGGCTCTTGATGGGGTGGAACGTCAGGCTATTGTAGGCACCAGCACAACGCTGGAAGTGTTGCAGCAGCAGCAAACTTTGCTGCAAGCACAGGTGGCTCTTGTTCAAAGCTTAAGCAATATGGTGCTGACTTCGTACAACGTTGCCGCAGCCATTGGCCGCCTAACCGCAGCCGATCTCAAGTTGAATGTTCCTCTTTATGATGACAAAGCTTACTATAACGCTGTAAAAGATCGTCTTTGGGGGCTGAACGATTATGCGGTCAGCCAGCCAGGGCGCTAAAAGCTGAACAGCAAGGGTAAGGGCAGGGGTTATTGTATGGCATCGTCACAGGATCCATCTGAAGGCACAGGTAAATCAGTAGCAGATGTGCTGTCTTCTATACGGCAGACCCTGCATGATGAGCATCTGGCAGCCATGGCTCCCCCTTCTTCGGACACAGACTCCGCAGAGGGTGATGAAGACGATGATATGCTGGTTCTTTCCCCTTCCATGATGGAAGGGCTTGTGCAGGAATCGCAGCCGGATCATCATTCCAGCCAGCCCAATAGTTCAGCGCATCATCCAGTCAATATGGGAGAAGACACGGCTCTTGTGCAGTCATCACCTATCGCTCATGATGACGGTATCCTATCCGTAACTGATCTGAGACAGATCCCGCTAACTGAAAAGGCAGAACACGATATGTCTGGTCCTCTCCCAATCCCCCTGAATGACGAAACCATGTCAGATACATCAAATTCATTCGCTGTTCTGCAGAAAACCCTGCAGGATAAGTATCTAAGAGAGCATGAGGAGAGAAAAGTGGCTATTTCACATGAAGGGTCTCTGACTGTTGAAGATATCGTGCGCCAGGAAGTGCGCGTATTCCTTAAAAAGTGGCTGGATGCACATCTTGCAGGCATCGTGCAGGCTGCTGTCCGTAAGGAAGTGGAACGTCTGACGCAGCGCGGTCTGTAATACCGGAAACCAGACACGCCGTTACTGGGTGAACGCACACATTTCAGTAACGGGTGCTCTGCCAAAAACCGGATGATTGCTCTGCAAAGGCGGAGGCAGTACATGCCTGCCGCCTTTTTTATGTTGTGTGGTGGAATACATATGCTGAACAAGTCTTTTGAGCCGGCCCAGATAGAAACACGTCTGTACGAATTATGGGAAAGCAGAAAGGCATTTTCTGCACAGCCCAACAGCGGCAAAAAGCCGTTTACTATTATGATTCCACCGCCAAATGTTACCGGCACCCTGCACATGGGCCATGCCCTTACCATGACATTGCAGGATACGCTTATCCGCTGGAAGCGTATGCAGGGGTTTGACACCCTGTGGCAGCCCGGCACAGACCACGCAGGCATTGCCACCCAGATGGTGGTGGAACGCACCTTGGCCACCGAAGGAAAAACCCGCCAGGAAATGGGCCGTGATGCGTTTATTGAGCGCGTGTGGGAATGGAAGGAACAATCCGGCGGCGGCATTACAAAGCAGCTGCGCCGCCTTGGCTCCTCTCTTGATTGGCCGCGTGAACGCTTTACGATGGATGAAGGCCTTTCCCGCGCAGTGCGGGAAGTGTTCGTAACCCTTTATAATGAAGGGCTGATTTATCGTGATCGCCGGTTGGTAAACTGGGACCCGGTTTTCCGCTCCGCCATTTCTGATCTGGAAGTAGAAAGCAAGGATGTTGCCGGTAATCTGTGGTATATTCGCTACCCTGTTGAAGGCGCCGGGGATGCAACAATTACCGTTGCCACCACGCGGCCAGAAACCATGCTGGGCGATACCGCTGTAGCCGTTCACCCAGAAGATGAGCGCTATAAAAACCTGATTGGTAAATCCGTTCGTCTGCCACTAACTGGCCGCCTGATTCCGATTGTTGCAGATGAACATTCGGACCCGGAAAAAGGCACGGGTGCCGTTAAAATCACGCCCGCGCACGATTTTAATGATTTCGAAGTCGGCCGCCGCCACAACCTGCCCATGATCTCTGTTCTGGACGATCAGGCCCGCATTGTGCTGGATGAAATCGAGCAAGACCTCAGCGCTGTTGAAGGACTGGCTGACCCAGCCTTTGTGCGCAGTCTGGCGGGCCTTTCCCGCGAGGAAGCACGTAAAACTATTGTCGCCCGTCTGGAAGAAGATGGCTGGCTGGAAAAAATCGAACCCCATCGCCATCAGGTGCCGCATGCTGAACGTGGTGGAGCAGTTATTGAACCACGCCTAACCACGCAATGGTATTGTGATGCTGGCAAACTCTCTGGCCCAGCCGTAGAAGCCATTACATCCGGCCGCGCCAGCTTTATTCCCAAACAGTGGGAAAACACCTTCTTTGCTTGGATGCGTGATATCCAGCCTTGGTGTATTTCGCGCCAGCTTTGGTGGGGCCATCGTATTCCGGCATGGTATGGCCCGGACGAACATGTATTTGTGGCGCATGATGAAGCCGATGCTCAGGCACAGGCCAACGCTCATTACGGCAAGGTAGAAGTACTGCAGCGTGATGATGATGTACTGGACACATGGTTTTCTTCCGCCCTATGGCCGTTCTCCACATTGGGCTGGCCAGATAAAACACCAGAACTCGCCCGGTATTACCCAACTGATGTTCTGGTAACAGGCTTTGACATCATCTTCTTCTGGGTTGCCCGGATGATGATGATGGGCCAGCACTTCATGCATGATGTGCCGTTCCGCAACATTTTCATTCATGGCCTTGTGCGCGATGAGCACGGGCAGAAAATGTCCAAAAGCAAAGGCAATGGTATTGATCCACTGGAACTGATTGATCAGTACGGTGCGGACGCCATGCGCTTTACCATTTGCGCACTTACCGGTATTGGGCGAGACGTCAAACTGGGCCGCAAACGGGTAGAAGATTACCGCGCCTTCATTACCAAGCTCTGGAATGCTGCTCGCTTCTGTGAAATGAATGGCGTTAAACCTGTTGAAGGGTTTGATCCGGCAACCGTTAAATCTCCGCTTGGTCGGTGGATTATTGCCGAAGCGGCCGCTGCTATTACAGAAGCAACGCGTGCGCTGGATTCCTACCGTTTTGATGAATACGCACTCAGTTGCTACCGCTTTGTATGGAACCGATTCTGTGATTGGTTCCTTGAATTCGCAAAACCCGTATTTAACTCTACGGATGAAGCCGAAGCCGCAGAAATTCGCGCTGTAGCAGCTTATGTTTTGGGCGTTATCCTGCGCCTGCTACAGCCTGTTATTCCGTTTGTAACGGATACGCTGTGGCACTCCTTTGGATATGGGGAAGAAGGCAGCCTTATTTCTGCAAGCTGGCCAGAACCTGTTGTGCCAGCCGGTGCAGAAGCAGCTCTGGCAGAGTGCGACCAGATTATTCGCCTGATTACGGAAATCCGTACAGTGCGGGCAGAAATGAACGTGCCACCAGCACAGAAAGCCCCTGTGTTTTTGAAAGATGCCTTGCCGCAAACATTGGATCATGCACAGCGGTGGCAGGAAGCCATTGGCCGCATGGCACGTGTTTCTGAAATTGCGCCATTGCAGGGTGATATCCCGCACGGTTCTGCACAGGCTGTGGTGGATGAGGCAACTCTTATCATCCCGCTGGCCGGGTTGATTGATCTGGATGCCGAACGCGCCCGCCTGAAAAAGGAGCTGGGTAAGGCAGAAGATGAAGTTGCCAAAACTGAAAAGAAACTTGGCAACCAGAACTTTGTCACCCGCGCCAAACCCGAAGTGGTGCAGGAAATGCGGGACCGTCTGGAAGTGCAGCAGGGTGAGTGCGTGCGCCTGAAAGCAGCTCTATCTCGCATCGGGTAACAACCGCGCGATCCCATATAGCCTGCTGGCTTAATTGCTGGCAGGCTATCTGAGCATACAAGCAGGAGAGAACAGCAGCATGGAAACAGCAATACTTGGCGGTGGATGCTTCTGGTGTCTGGAAGCTGTTTACCGTGGCATGAAAGGCATTCTCTCTATTGCGCCGGGTTATGCGGGCGGCACTGTGCAGCACCCTACCTATCAGCAAGTGTGCACCGGGCAGACAGGCCATGCCGAAGTTATCCGGCTGGAGTTTGATCCTGCCATTATCAGTTATGCTGCAATCCTACGCATCTTCTTTGTTATGCATGACCCCACAACCCTGAACCGACAGGGAAATGATAAGGGCACACAGTATCGCTCTGTTATTTTCTATGAAAATAACCAGCAGAAGCAGCTTGCGGAAAGCGCCAAACAAGAAATTGCGCAGGAAAAAATCTGGGACAATCAGCCTGTGGTGACAGAAATTCAGCCTCTCACCACTTTCTGGCCAGCGGAAGAAGCGCATTTTGATTATTACGCCCGCAACCCTATGGCGGGGTACTGTCAGGTTGTTATCAGCCCCAAAGTGGCTAAAGCCCGCAAGGAATTTGCGCGTTACTTTAGCCCCACATAAAAAACAGACGGCTTATTCTGAAGTTTCATCTTCCAGAAAAAAGCGGTCTCCTTCTTCATCATAATCAAACAGTTCCGCAAACCGGCCCCAACCAATAATGGTCTGGAGTGTCTGGCGCGCGTAATCGGCAGACATACTATCTTCCAACTCACTACGGAAACGCTCTGCTTTAATGCTGTGAGATGGCCGTTCATCCAGAAGGGTGCAGATCATCCGCACCAACGGCACGTTATGGAGCAACGCGTGGCCCATAATAGCCTTGCGCTCATCCAAATCGCTCAGAACAAAATGCACGCCCTCGTTGGTGAGCAGGATATCTCCATCTTCCAGTTCTGCCAGACGCAAAAGTTCCAGAGATTCCCCTAGAGGGAACAGATCATCCAGTTCAAGCTGAAGCTTTTCTGCCAATACCGGCAAATCCGCTCGGCCATTGAGCGGGGGTGCAGCCAAGGCCTCCATCATTCCAATCATCATGGTAATGGAAACAGGCACCAAAGCACGGAAGGAGCGGGTAAGGGCAGCGCCTTGTGGCGCGCCTCGGCGTGCCAGATCGGCCTCAGAAACAATAGGGGCACGCTGCGTCATCAACGCGTAAATGTGATCTACCAGTTGGCGGAACTCTGCATCTTCGCGGTTACGCGGGTGTGCAAACGGCACGTTCAGCACATGCGCAATGCGCCCGGGGTTGGAAGATGCAATCACGATGCGATCACACATCAACACAGCTTCTTCAATATTATGCGTCACAATCAGCATACATTGAACTGGCAGCTTTTCTTCCGACCATAGCTCTATCAGATCTGTGCGCAAATTTTCCGCTGTCAGCACATCCAGGGCAGAAAAAGGCTCATCCATAAGCAGCAAGTCAGGATGCACCACCAAGGCACGGGCCAACCCTACACGCTGCTGCATGCCGCCAGAAAGCTCCTTGGGCCAAGCATTCTCATACCCACCCAAGCCAATCAGATCTATGGCATCATCAACCAGCTTGTCACGCTCTGCGGCAGGTACTCCGCGCGCATCTAGCCCCAGTGCTACGTTTTCTTCAACTGTCATCCACGGAAAGAGGGCGAAGGACTGAAAGACCACTGCAATTTCCTGCGTGGGTTTATGCAGAGGCTGCCCTTTCCACACTATCTCACCAGAAGAGGGCGGCAGCAAACCAGCTAGAATACGCAGCAGGGTAGACTTGCCCGAACCTGAACGCCCAAGCAGCCCAACTATTTCTCCGGCATGCAAGGTAAGGCTAATGTTATCCAGCACCTGCACATCAGCAGCGCTGTCCTTATGGTAAAAACGGCTGACATGACGTGCTTCTGCCAAAACAGAGCCGGATGGAAATGTTTTTTTCTCTGGGCCAGATGCCATTGCTCTCTATCCGGTTCAGTTCAGTTTTAGGCGACGAGCGACAAAGTCCGACAAAGGCCGCCATACCAAAGCATTGGTGAACATGACAAATATACACATCACCACCGTACCCAACCCAACATTACTTATGTTTCCCAGTTGAGTGCTTTGCGCAACATAAGCGCCTAGGCCGTGGGCCGTTAAGGTTGTTTCTCCCCACTGCGCCACTTCCGATGCAATGGCTGCATTCCATGCGCCACCTGCGGCCGCCATAACGCCCACAAGGTAATAAGGTGCAATGCCCGGCAGTATAATACGCCGCCACCAGAACCAGCCTCTCACTTCCAGATTTCGGCCAACTTCCAGCAAATTGGACGGGAAGGAGGACGCCCCAGCAATAACGTTGAACAGGATGTACCACTGCGCCCCCAAAATCATCAGGGGGGTGAGCCAGATATCTGGCGTCAGATGAAAATGTACAATTACCACCACAAACACCGGAAAGAACAGGTTAGCCGGAAAAGCCGCCCCATACTGTGCCAATATCTGCGCCCGGCGGGCGCGCATGGGGTCCAAACCGCACCAGATACCCACCGGCACCCATATTAACGATGCCAGCACCAACATGCTGACCACACGCAGCAATGTGATACCACCCAACCCAAACACATAGGCAATCTGGCCAAGCGTGTAATGGGTATGCGCGTAAGCCCACACCTGCCATGAAGCCGCAAGGCAGACAATTAGAAGAAAACCCCACCACAGCCAATCTGCACCATCACTGTTGTCATCCGCTGTGGCATGCACTGTATCAGGGCGAGCCCCCAGAGGCAGGTAGCTTATACGCCGCCCAACAGAAAGCAGGGCATTGCCCCCCATCCGCAGCAAACGTGTACGGCGCACCAGCCGCAAAAACCATGGCTCCACAACCTGGGCCGTATTAACACTTTCCAGCCTGAAGCGTGTGGCCCACGCGGCCAAAGGCCGAAACAGCACCTGATCATAAACCAGAATAACAACCATCATGGCCACAATGGCTGCGGCTACAGCACCAATATTCTGCTGATCTATAGCCATACCAACATAGGAGCCTATGCCCGGCAGCGTAACATCCGTGCTGCCAACGGTAATGCTTTCAGAATACACCACCATGAACCAGCCACCGGCCATGGACATCATGGCGTTCCACACCAAGGATGGGATAGTGCAGGGCACTTCCAGCCGCCAGAACTTCTGCCAGCTTGTTAGGCCAAAGCAACGTGCGGTTTCTTCCAGCTCAGGCGGCACAGACCGCAGGCCCTGATACATGCCCAACGCCATGTTCCATGCCTGACTGGTGAAAATAGTAAAAATTGCCGCACATTCTGCCCCCAATATACGCCCCGGAAACAACCCCAGAAAAAACGTGATGGTGAAAGACAGAAACCCAAGGATGGGAACAGATTGCAGTACATCTAATAAAGGTATCAAAATCTGCCCTGCACGCCTGCTTTTTGCCGCCAACGTTGCATATACAAACGTGAACACCAAAGAGCACGCCAAAGCCGCAAACATGCGTATGGTTGTGCGCAACGCATAGCCGGGCAAATGCCACATATCCAAATGTATGGGCATGCTGGCAGGCGCCACCAATGGCCCCAGCATGTGCCTTACTGCTGCCCCCAGCGCTATTGCCGCAGCCGCCAGACACAAAAGCAGAAGAGCATCTGCGCTGTTCAGATAACGTAAAGGCAGAGAAGACGAACCTTGTGGCCGAGGTACAAGGTTCATCCAGCTTCTGTTCATGGCACTCCGGTTCCCGTGCTGCCAAACCCACCTGCGCCGCGCTGGGTTTCATCCAGCTCGTTACATTCGGCCCATGCCACCCGTGTAACGGGGGCCACAACGGCCTGTGCAATACGCATGCCGCGCTCAATGGTAAACGGGGTTTGGCCGGCATTCAGCACAATTACCCCCAGTTCTCCGCGGTAATCTTCATCCACTGTTCCGGGGGAATTGGGAAGGATAATACCGTGCTTGAGAGCCAAGCCAGAACGCGGACGCACCTGAAGTTCATACCCACGGGGCAAGGCTATGCGCAGCCCGGTTGGTACCAACACTCGCGCACCGGGCAGCAACACCACGGGCTCTGCTACTGCAGCCAGCAAATCCATCCCCGCAGCCCCAGCCGTGGCGTAGGAGGGTAGGGGCAAACCCTGCGCATGAGGGAGGCGTTGCACCTGCACACTAAGATCAGCCGAAGGAGAAATGGGTGCAGACATCAACAAGCCTCTATCAAAATTTCAAAAACAATCTATCAGGATTCTGTAAACCAATCTGCCATGCGAGAAGCAAGCCTTTGTGCAACTTCTTCTTTTGGCATATGTGGCCAGCGCTCACTGCCTTGGGCGGTCATCAGAACAACCTGATTTCTATCACCCCCCATAATGCCTGTGCCAGCACTTACATCGTTTGCAACAATCCAGTCACATCCTTTGCGTTGGCGCTTGGCGGTTGCGTGCTCCTCCACCTTTTCGGTTTCTGCGGCAAACCCCACAACAAGCATCGGGCGCTGTGGGCCGGGGGCGGAAATTTCGGCCAGAATATCTGGGTTAGACGCCAGCCGAATAGGAGCGGGCACATCATCTCGGCTGGTCTTTTTAATTTTTTGCCCCGCTTGCACCTCAGGCCGCCAATCTGCCACCGCCGCGGTGCAGACAGCCGCATCAAACGGAGCTGCTGCCTTAACGCATTCCAGCATTTGGCAAGCTGTTTCGCACGGAACAAACGTAACACCAGCAGGCGCACGCAACATGGTTGGGCCACTTACCAATGTCACGGAAGCTCCAAGATCCGCCAACGCCGCAGCAATGGCATAGCCCTGTTTGCCGGAAGATCGGTTAGCCAGATACCTTACAGGGTCCAGCGGTTCTTGCGTAGGGCCTGCTGTTACCAGAACAGCCTTCCCCGCCAAAGGGCCATTGTGCTGTTGCTGCTGGCGGAAAAATGCTTGCACGGCATCCAAAATATCGGCGGGTTCCGGCATCCGGCCTGCGCCAAATTCACCGCAGGCCATGGGGCCAATAGCTGGCGGCACAACATGTACGCCGCGCTGCTGTAACGTGGCCACATTATGCTGCGTAGCAGCGTGCTCCCACATTCTCACATTCATGGCGGGAACGGCCATTACAGGTGCATCTGTCGCCAATAAAAGCGTGCTGGCCAGATCATCCGCCAGACCACCGGCCATGCGTGCCAGTAAATTGGCAGATGCAGGGCAAACAAGAACCAAATCTGCCCAGCGGGAAAGCGCAATATGCCCCATTTCCTGCTCAGCCGTTAGCGAGAACAGGTCTGCATAAACCGGCTGCTCACTTAACGCTTGCAGGGTAAGGGGCGTTACAAACCGGCTTCCGCCTTCCGTAAGCACGCAGCGCACCTGCATGCCAGCGCCTTTAAGCAGACGTATCAACTCCGGCGCCTTGAAGGCGGCAATACTGCCGCCCACAATGAGCAAAACGGAACGGGAAGGCAAAGCCACGTCCATACCCTTTGGCCTTATACGCGCCAGCCGGAATGAATGGCTGCAATACCACCGGAAAGGGACTGATACCGCACATGAGAGAACCCAGCCTCACGGAACATATCTGCCAGTGTTTCCTGATCCGGGAAGGTGCGAATGCTTTCCGCCAGATACTGGTAGCTTTCACGATCCTTGGCGATCAGATTGCCCATGGCAGGCAGCACCTTGAAAGACCACGCATCATAGATAGGTGCCAGTGCCGCCACCTGAACGCGGGAAAATTCAAGGCACAGAAAACGCCCGCCGGGTTTGAGCACACGCCGTGCTTCACGCAGCACAGCCATTTTATCTGTGCAGTTCCGCAGGCCAAAAGCGATGGAAACCCGATCGACGGACATATCGCGCAGCGGAATAGCTTCTGCATCCACAACGCAAAAAGACAGATCGGATACAAAACCACGATCAATGGCCCGATCCCGCCCAACAGATAGCATGCTGCTGTTAATGTCGGTCATAATGGCGGAGCCACCGCCACCCTTCAGCCAGCCAAAGGTAATATCACCCGTGCCACCGGCCAGATCCAACAAAGACATGCCGGGCTGCGGGCCAAGCTCTGTTACAAAAATACGCTTCCATACCCGATGGATGCCAAGGGACATGATATCATTCATCACGTCATACTTACCCGCAACGCTATCAAACACGTCACGAACAAGGTTTTTCTTTTCTTCCTTCCTTACGGAACGGAAGCCGAAATCCGTTTCTTCCACTGTTGCGTCAGAAGAAGCGGGGGAGGGCGTAAAGCTGTTGTCGGTCATGGGGTTCCCCTATACCCTGCTTTTTAGCCATGCCGGAACTCCCTGAAGTAGAAACCGTAATGCGCGGGATGCAGATTGCCCTGCAAAACGGTACCATCAAAGAAGCAATTGTGCGCCGTCACGACCTGAGATGGCGGATTCCTGCCGATTTCTCACAAACAATCGAAGGCCGCCGGATAGAAGGCTTTCGCCGTCGGGGCAAATATATTCTTATGCGCCTGTCTGGTGGGATGTCCATAATCTGGCATTTGGGCATGTCTGGGCGCGTGCTTCTCGATTCTCCAACCGCGCCATTATTGCATGAGCACGTTGTGCTGATTCTGCAAAATGGAAAGCGCTGTGGTTACATAGATCCGCGCCGGTTTGGCATGCTGGATCTGGTTCCAACCGATCAGGAAGATACCTATCCATTGCTGGCAGGCATGGGGCCAGAGCCGCTTGAGCCAGATTTTACCCCCAAAACGCTTTTGGCTGCTAGCAAGAACAGGCGGATGCCCATTAAACCTTTCCTGCTTGATCAGAAGGTTGTGGCGGGGTTAGGCAATATTTATGTGTGTGAAGCCCTGTTTCGGGCTGGCATTGCCCCAACCATGCCAGCCTGCAATCTTACCGCCCCCAAAGCCCGCAAATTGGCGCAAGCCATACGTGATGTGCTGGAAGAAGCCATAGAGGCAGGTGGTTCCAGCCTGAAAGATTATGTACGCCCAGAGGGCGGGTTGGGGTATTTCCAGCACGCATGGCGGGTATATGGGCAAACGGGTAAGCCATGCCCCAATTGCCCCGGCACACCCGCATGTTCTGGTGTGCAGCAGATAACGCAGGCCGGACGATCCACATTTTTTTGTCCCCAAAGGCAGAAAAACGGGTAAAATCCTAGTGGTCGGCATGGAAGAAGCTTGACGGAAGGCGCTTAGGTGCATTACAGCACCGCTTACTCTTTTGGGTAGCGCGTTCCGGCGTGTCTGCCCTATTAATCTTTCTTAAGTGCTGGACAGAATAGAAACTCATGGCGAATATCGCTTCGGCGCGTAAGCGCATCCGGCAGACCGCGAAGCGGACTGCTCGTAACACCGCCCGCAAATCCCGCATGCGTACTTTCATCAAGAAAGTAGAAACCGCAGTTGAAGCTGGTGATCATGGCGCTGCGCGCGAAGCACTGCGCCTTGCTCAGCCAGAAATCCAGCGTGCGGCCACTAAGGGCGTTATCCACCACAACACGGTGGCCCGCAAAATTTCTCGCCTGTCTGCCCGTGTGAAAGCACTGGCTCCGGCCTGAGGAAAGTGCGGGGCCACCTTAATTGGTGGCCATCTGACGCTTTGAGATAAAGCCGAATCATCACCCTGATGGTTCGGCTTTGTTTTTATCACCACCTTGGCTGGATAAAGCGCAAGCAGGGCAGGCAGCATGAAATATTGATTGCTCCATTTGCTCTCACTGCTTTACCTTGCTGGATGGCTTGGCGCTGTTCGGGCTACCTTCCACAAGATATAAGCAAGCCTGCACCATAGGCCGCCAAGGCCGTTACAGATGTTACACAGCACGGGCAGCACACGTTGCCGCCTGTTTTGTGAAAATGCGTGAACCCATTCGCGCCTTAATGACCGCTCGGGAGCAAAAATGACAATCGGAGTGGACGATGACGAAAGCGCCTTTTCCCGGCTTGAAGACGGCAAGGGGCTTGAGGAATCGTGGCTGCGTATCTGCGCCCGCCTGAAGGGCGAAGTTGGCGAAGTTGAATACCGCACCTGGCTGACCAAAATTGCGCTGGGCCCGATTGATGGTGATGAAATCACCCTGCTTTTACCCACACGCTTTTTGCGCGACTGGGTAAGAAGCCAGTATGGTGACCGCCTGAGCGAACTGTGGAATCAGGAAATCCCCAGTATCCGCCGGGTGGAGCTACAGGTTGCCCGCGCCGGAGATCCGGCCCCCATACCTTTGGAAAATGTGCCAAGCGCCAACGCCGCAACACCCGCGCAGGAAGAGGCCACCCCAGCAGCACGCACCGCGCCAGAAGTGCGGAGTGACTTGGTGACTGCGCTGGATAGCCGCTTTACGTTTGATACGTTCGTGGTGGGCAAGCCCAATGAATTTGCTTATGCCTGCGCCCGCCGGGTTGCAGAAAAACCCTCCAGTGTTGGGTTTAACCCGCTGTTCCTTTACGGTGGCGTTGGGCTGGGTAAAACGCATCTGATGCATGCCATCGGGGCCGAACTGATCCAGAGCGGCAATGTGTCCGTGGCCTATATGTCTGCCGAAAAGTTCATGTATCGGTTTATTGCGGCCATTCGTTCGCAATCTACCATCGAGTTCAAAGAGCAACTGCGTTCCGTTGATGTGCTGATGATTGACGATTTGCAGTTCCTGATCGGCAAGGACAACACGCAGGAAGAATTCTTCCATACCTTTAATGCGCTGGTAGATGCCGGGCGGCAGATTGTGGTTTCGGCTGATAAATCCCCCTCTGACCTGTCGGGGCTGGAAGATCGGCTACGCACGCGTTTGGGCTGCGGTATGGTGGCAGATATTCATGCCACCACGTTTGAGCTACGTATTTCCATTCTGGAATCAAAAGCCGCTGCCTCTGGCGTTGTGGTGCCCGGTAAGGTTCTGGAATTCCTGGCACACAAAATCACGTCCAATGTGCGTGAGCTGGAAGGCGCGCTCAACCGCCTCATTGCTCACGCCAATCTGTTTGGCCGCCCGGTTACTCTGGAAGCCACACAAGAAGTGCTGCACGATATTCTCAAAGCGCATGACCGGCGTGTAACAATTGAGGAAATCCAGAAAAAAGTAGCCGAGCACTGGAACATCCGCCTGACAGACATGTCATCCGCCCGCAGGGCGCGCAATGTGGCGCGGCCCCGGCAGGTTGCAATGTATCTGGCTAAGCAGCTTACAAGCCGCTCTCTGCCAGAAATCGGGCGCAAATTCGGTAATCGTGACCACACAACCGTTATGCATGCGGTAAATCGCGTTACGGAACTGATGGGGCTGGATGCTGCTTTTGCAGAAGATGTGGAACTCCTGCGGCGGATGCTGGAAAGCTGAAAACGTAGAGATTCCAAAGGGATTGACTGATAATGCCCACCTGTTACTTTTCGAGGTGGAAAAAGCAGGTGCCTCTTGCCAAACAGAGGCCCTGTCTTGCAGGAAAGAGGGTTAGATGAAGTTTTCGGCGGAACGTGCAACACTGCTTAAGGCGTTGGCCCATATCCAGAGTGTTGCAGAAAAGCGTAACACCATACCCATTCTAGCCAATGTTCTTATTCAGGCTGCTAATGGACAGCTCAGCCTGAAAGCCACGGACATGGAAATTGAAGTGGTTGAAGGTGTTCCCGCCAACATCACGCGGGAAGGGGCGACAACTGCACCTGCATCTGTTTTGTACGAAATCGTGCGCAAGCTGCCCGATGGTGTGGATGTAGAGCTGGATCAGGCCGATAGTGAAGGCCCACTTCTGCTGCGTGCGGGCCGCTATGCTACCCGTCTGAACGTGCTGAGTGTGGATGACTTTCCATCCATGGGGGCAGGAGATTTCCCATATCGCTTCAAACTGCCCGCAACAACACTGCATTCTCTCATAGACCGCACACGTTTTGCCATTTCAACCGAAGAAACCCGTTATTACCTCAACGGTATCTTCCTGCATGGCACAGAAGTAGATGGCGAACCCAAGCTACGCGCCGTGGCTACAGATGGGCACCGCCTAGCCCGTGTGGAAGCCGATCTACCATCTGGCGCCGCCGGAATGCCGGGGGTTATTGTCCCACGCAAAACCGTGGCCGAAGTGCGCAAGCTGATTGATGAAGCGCCAGAAGAAGTGGAAATCGCACTTTCTGAAACGCGTATTCAGTTCACGGCAGGCCCTGTTACACTTACATCTAAGCTGATTGATGGCACGTTCCCTGAATACGAACGGGTGATCCCACGCAACAACACACGCATCCTGCGGGTTGGCAAAAAAGATTTTGCAGATGCCGTGGCACGTGTTGCCGCCATTAGTCAGGAACGTTCTCGCCCGGTAAAGCTCACGCTCGAACCCGGTCTGCTTACTCTGTCTGCCAGCAGCACAGAGCAGGGCATGGCTAAGGAAGAGCTGGATGACAACCGCATTTCCTACGATGCAGAAGGGTTGGAAATCGGTTTTCAGGCACGCTACCTTAACGACATCACAGATCAGGTAGAAAAAGAGGTGGAATTTGCGTTTGCAGATAGCGCATCCCCCACCATTGTGCGCGATGTGGATAGCCCATCTGCACTCTATGTTCTCATGCCGATGCGCGTGTGATCCGCTTTCTTGCTTTAACACTTACGGCCTGCCTGCGTTGCCCAAATGCAGGCAGGCCAACAGAAGCAGCGTGGCATGCCCCGGCTTCTTAAACTTACGCTTTCCAATTTTCGCAATTACGAACGGCTTGTATGGTCCCCCAATGCAAGCCTATTGGTGCTGACAGGCGAAAACGGCAGCGGCAAAACTAATCTGCTGGAAGCAGTTTCTCTTCTCTCGCCCGGTAGAGGGCTGCGCGCGGCACCTCTTACACAATTTGGCCGAATGGGCGCGATCAACTGGGGCGTTTCTGCGCGTATTGAAACGAAAGATGAGTTTCTTGAACTCGGCACCGGCACGCAAGGCGGCCAAGAGAGGCCGCGCCGCGTTTTTTTGCTCAACGGTCGGCAAATTCGGGGGCAAGAAGCGTGGGAAGATACTCTTGCTACTGTGTGGATTACCCCACAGATGGATCGGTTATTTAGTGAGGGCGCATCCGGTAGGCGGCGCTTTCTAGATCGCCTGGTTATGGCGGTAACACCGCACCATGCGCGGGAACTGGCCGCATATGATCGTGCCATGACGCAACGCAATCGCCTGCTGCAAACACGCTTTTCCGAACACTCATGGCTATCTGGATTAGAAGCCTCCATGGCGCGTCATGCTGTGGCTGTTGCCGCGGCTCGGCAGGAAACCGTGCGCCAAATTTGCCATTATGCCCAAAATGGTCTGGGCGCTTTTCCTGCTGCCATTGCGACACTGCAATGCGCTATTGCCCAGAAACTGGAAACATCTCCAGCCCTGACCGTAGAAGATTGGCTATGTGCAAAACTTGCCGAGTTGCGAGAAGATGATGCCGCACGTGGGCGCGCCACATTTGGCACACATCGCAGTGATTTTTTGCTGGAAGATCTCTCGTCCAGACAACCGGCAGCACTCGCCAGCACTGGCCAGCAGAAATCCTTGCTTATTGGCGTTGTGCTGGCACACGCGCGGCTTGTAACCGACTACCGCGGGCAGCCCCCGATTTTGCTATTGGATGAACCTTTAGTGCATCTGGACGCTGCGCGCCGGGCCTCATTGCTGGAAATTGTGCAGGATTTTCGCACAACTGTGCTGCTTACCGGCACAGATCAGGCACCTTTTGCCCCACTTAAGCGCAGCGCTCAGTTCGAAACCCTGAAAAACGGTGCTTTTTTGCCATCTGGGCCATAAAACATACGGCTCAATCTGGCCCCAGAGGCTTGATCAGGGTATAAGAATAAAAGGTTTTCTTGTTCTTTCCTGTACGGAGCGTACCGTTCTTATGACCGACCTCTCTCAGCCCACGCCATCTGCCGTTTCCGAAGAGTATGATGCCGCGTCGATCTCTGTGCTGAAGGGGCTGGATGCTGTCCGTAAACGGCCCGGCATGTACATTGGTGATACGGACGATGGTTCTGGCTTACACCACATGGCGTTTGAAATTATTGATAACGCAGTGGATGAGGCTCAGGCCGGTTTTGCATCGCGCTGCATTGTCACTTTTAATGCAGATGGCAGCGTAAGCGTGCGCGACAACGGGCGTGGCATTCCTACAGACATGCATACAGAAGAGGGTATTAGCGCCGCCGAAGTGGTGCTGACCCGCCTGCATGCTGGCGGCAAGTTCAACCAGAACTCCTACAAGGTTTCTGGCGGCCTGCACGGGGTGGGCGCTGCTGTGGTGAATGCGCTTTCTGAGTGGATGGAAGTGCGCATCTGGCGTAACGGACAGGAACACTTCATTCGCTTCCAACATGGTGAGCGCGATGCCCCGTTGGAAGTGGTTGGCCCATCTTCCGAACCATCAGGCACGGAAGTAACCTTTAAACCCAGCAGTGAAACATTCCCCAAAACGGATTTTGATTTCACTATTCTGGAGCGCCGCCTGCGTGAGCTGGCCTTCCTGAACTCCGGGCTAGAAATTGTGCTGCGCGATGCACGCGTTACCCCCGTGCGGGAAGAAAAATTCTTTTACGAAGGTGGGCTAGAAGCTTTTGTAGATTGGTTGGATAGGTCTCGCACCTCGCTGTTTACTCCACCCATTACTGGTAGCCTAGAAAACCCGGATAACGGCATTAAGGTCGAGTTCGCGCTCACATGGAATGATAGCTTCCATGAAACTATGCTGTGCTTCACCAACAACATTCCGCAGCGCGATGGCGGAGCGCATCTGGCTGGCTTCCGTCAGGCACTTACCCGTGTTGTTGGCAAATATGCCGAAAGCATTGCCAAAAAAGATGCGCTTTCCCTGCAAGGGGAGGATATGCGGGAAGGGCTGACGGCTGTTCTGTCCGTTAAAGTGCCAGACCCCAAGTTCTCTTCCCAAACCAAGGACAAGCTGGTTTCGTCCGAAGTGCAGCCCGTTGTACATGCTGCTGCGGCAGACATCATCAGCCACTGGTTTGAAACCCACCCCAAAGAGGCAAAAATTGTTGTCTCTAAGGTGCTGGATGCCGCCTCTGCGCGTGAAGCCGCCCGTAAGGCGCGTGAGCTTACACGCCGCAAAGGAGTTCTGGATGTTTCATCACTGCCCGGCAAACTAGCAGACTGCCAGGCGCGTGACCCAGCCAAAGCTGAACTGTTTATTGTGGAGGGTGATTCCGCAGGCGGCACCGCCAAACAGGGGCGTGATAGGCGCTTCCAAGCCATTCTGCCTCTAAAAGGCAAGATCCTGAACGTAGAACGCGCGCGGTTTGACCGCATGCTAGGCTCTGCCGAAATTGGCACACTCATTACAGCTCTTGGCACTGGTATTGGCCGTGGCGAGCCAGAGCAGGGTGGTTTCTCTATTGAAAAACTGCGTTACCACCGCATTGTCATTATGACTGACGCTGACGTGGACGGATCTCATATCCGTACACTGCTGCTGACCTTCTTCTTCCGCCAAATGCCAGAACTGATCGAACGCGGTTATCTGTATATTGCCCAGCCGCCGCTTTACCGTGCCAAACGCGGGAATGAAGAAACATACCTGAAAGACGATGTCGCACTTGAGCAATATCTGCTCAACAAGGCCCTGAACAACGCTAGCTTTGTTTACACGGACAAACGCGTTGTAAGTGCTGAGGAGCTGGCAGCAGATCTTCCGTTCATTCGGCAGGCAGCGCAAGCGATTAACCGCCTTTCCAACCGCATTCCTTCTTGGATTATCGAACAGGTTGCCTTGGCTGGCGCGCTAACAACAGATGTTGATCTGCTCCAGCAACGGATGCCAGCACTTCAGCAGCGCCTTGATGCGGCATCTGCTGAAAATGAAAAAAGCTGGAAAGCCGTTGCGAGTGCAGATGGTGTAGAGCTGGCCCGTAATGTGCGTGGGGTAGGGGAAGTGTACCGCATTGACCCAACCATGCTGGCCAGCAACGATGCCCGCTGGCTGACCATGCAAGCAAACCGCCTGCAAAAAGACTTTGCAGAAGGCGTGGCGCTGAAAAACGATACCACCGAACACCAACTGAGTGGCCCGGCTGATCTTTATACCCGACTGCTGGCACAGGGCCGCCGTGGGCTGACAATTAACCGCTTTAAAGGTCTGGGCGAAATGAATGATGCTCAGCTTTGGGAAACCACGCTGGACCCGGCTATGCGCACGCTGTTGCAGGTACGCGTAGGCGATGTGGAAGAAGCTGGCGATGTGTTTACCACCCTGATGGGGGATATTGTTGAACCGCGGCGTGATTTCATTGTCGGCAACGCACTTAAAGTTGCCAATCTGGACGTCTAACCCTGCACAAAGGGGGAGAATTTACCTCTCTCCCTCCTTGGGACTATAAAAAAGCCGCAGCCTGAAAAATCAGGTTGCGGCTTTTTTGTTAGCAAGAATACTGGCTTCGCCCAGTTTACCCTTTAATCAGAGCATCAATCTTCTTGAACTGCTCCAGCAAGGCTGGCAGGCTTTTTATAGGTAACATGTTGGGGCCATCGCTGGGCGCTTGGTCTGGGTTCTCATGCGTTTCAATAAACAGAGATGCCACACCAATTGCCAAAGCAGCACGAGAGAGCACAGGGGCAAACTCACGCTGGCCACCAGATGCACCACCTAAGCCACCCGGTTGCTGTACGGAATGCGTGGCATCAAACACAACGGGGTAGCCAGTCTGGGCCATAATAGGCAGGCCACGCATATCATTTACCAGCGTATTATAGCCAAAGCTGGTACCACGCTCACACAGCATGATGCGATTATTGCCCGTAGAAGCAATTTTGGCCGCAACGTGCTTCATATCCCACGGGGCAAGAAACTGGCCTTTTTTCACATTCACCGCAGCGCCCGTTTTACCGGCTGCTAATAACAGATCTGTCTGGCGGCACAGAAAAGCCGGGATTTGCAGCACATCCACAGCTTCTGCAACCGGAGCGCACTGTTCTGGCGCATGCACGTCTGTTAGCACCGGAATATCCAGCGTATTCCGCACGTTAGCCAGAATATCCAACCCTTCGGCCATGCCAATACCACGCGCACTGGAAATGCTGGTGCGGTTGGCTTTATCGAACGAGCTTTTATAGATCAGCCCAACACCAGCCTTCTGGCAGATTTCCTTCAAAGCCGTGGCTGTTTCCATTGCATGTGCAGCGGATTCAATCTGGCACGGCCCGGCGATCAGCACAAATGGCTGATCATTACCGATGTACAAAGAACCAAGCTGAAAATCCGAACCCAATGCCTGCGTCATGCTTTTTTAGCCTTTTCCAGCGCAGCCCCCACAAACCCGGCGAACAGCGGATGCGGTGCAAACGGCCGAGACTTGAGTTCCGGGTGATACTGCACAGCAATGAACCACGGGTGATCTGGATATTCCACCACTTCTGGCAAGATGCCATCTGGTGAAAGGCCAGAGAACTTCATCCCGGCTTTTTCAAGCTGATCCTTGTAATGGATATTCACTTCATACCGATGGCGATGCCGCTCACGAATGGACGTTGCGTTATACACTTCTGCCGCGCGGGAGCCTTCAATCAGCTTGGCTGGGTACGCGCCAAGGCGCATGGTGCCGCCCAGTTCTCCGCCTTCGCTCCGGCGCAAGCGTTCGTTACCGCGTGCCCATTCGGTCATCAGGCCCACCAATGGCTCTTCCGTATAGCCAAATTCGGTAGAAGATGCGTTGGGTAGGTCAGCCAGATTACGGGCACATTCAATAACCGCCATCTGCATGCCAAAGCATATTCCAAGGAACGGAATACCTTTTTCACGCGCAAAGCGAATGGCCTCAATCTTGCCCTGAGATCCACGCTCACCAAATCCACCGGGCACCAAAATGGCATCTACATCGCCCAGTTTAGCTTCCAGTGATGCCGGGTCTTTTTCAAAAACTTCGGCATCCACCCAATCCAGAACAACCTTGGTACGGTGGGCAATGCCACCATGCAGCAGAGCTTCGTTCAGAGATTTGTAGCTATCCAGCAGGGCTGTGTATTTACCAACCACTGCAATGCGCACCTCGTTATCGGGGTGGCGGATGGCATCTACAATTTTTTCCCACCCTGTCAGATCAGGTTCTTCAGCGTGGGGCAGGCCGAAGTAACGCAGCACTTCGGTATCCATGCCTTCTGCATGGTAGGAAAGAGGGCAGGAGTAAATGGTATCTACATCCCGCGCGGCAATAACGGCTTCGGGGCGTACATTGCAGAAATTGGCAATCTTGCGCCGCTCTGTTGGCGGAATAGGGCGATCACAACGGCACAGCAAAATTTGTGGCTGAATACCCACATTCTGCAATTCCTTAACGGAATGCTGGGTCGGCTTGGTTTTCAGCTCACCCGCAGAAGGTATCCACGGAAGCAGCGTAAGGTGCACAACCATGGTCTGATCCGGGCCCAGATCATTACGCAGCTGGCGGATAGCTTCCAGAAATGGCAGGCTTTCAATATCGCCAACTGTGCCGCCAATTTCCACCAATACAAAATCCAGATCATCCGTATTGGCAACGACAATGTCTTTAATGGCATCCGTAATATGCGGGATAACCTGCACGGTTGCGCCCAGATAATCACCCCGCCGTTCACGGGCGATAACATCTGAATAAATTTTGCCTGTTGTGGTGTTGTCTTCCTTAGAAGCATTTACCCCCGTGAAGCGTTCATAATGGCCCAGATCAAGGTCTGTCTCGGCGCCATCCTCGGTCACAAACACTTCCCCATGCTGGTAGGGGCTCATGGTGCCGGGATCAACGTTCAGGTAGGGATCAAGCTTGCGTAGGCGCACTTTGTAGCCACGCGTCTGCAACAGGGCAGCAAGGGCAGCAGATGCAATGCCTTTGCCAAGAGAGGATACCACACCACCGGTGATAAAAACAAAGCGGGTCATGAGCAGACTTCCTACACGGACAAGGCCGGGCGGGTAAAGATGGACAAACGCAAACTACCGCATGCCACAGGACATGCGGAGCTGAAGGGATGAAAGGGCTCTCTCCTCACACATAGCGGAAAGGAGAGAGAAACCTGCATTTTACGGATGCGCCGGAGTAGCTGGCTGCGGAGCAGGAGCTGTTGTTGCCGGAGCAGCAGGTGCGGGCGCTGTGGCTGCCGGGGGTTGGGCCAGAATATCATGCCCTTCACCCGTAACGGAGCCTTTGTAAAGCATGGCTAACAACAGGGAAAGCAGCATGAACACACCAGCCAGCACAGCCGTTGTGCGCGTAAGCAGGTTGGCTGTTCCGCGGCCGGACATGAACGCACCCATGCCCTGGCTGCTGCCAATTCCAAGGCCACCGCCTTCACTCCGCTGAATTAGCACAACGCCAATCAGGGCTATGGTCACACAGAAATGCAGGATCAGCAGGGCTGTGGTCATGTCAGATTCCAGATCAGAACAGCAAATCAGGCAGCAGATGCTGCGCTGACGATGGAAAGAAACGCGTCCGCCTTAAGGCTGGCACCGCCAACAAGCGCACCCGCCACTTCAGGAATGGGCAGGATGGTGGCCGCATTCCCAGCGTTTACGGACCCTCCATACAGGATTTTGATGACTTTTCCAGCCTCTCCAAACTGCCGCACCAATTCTTCACGCAGGAATTTCATGGTTTCGGCAATCTGATCAGTGGTGGCGGCAAGGCCTGTGCCAATCGCCCAGATGGGCTCATATGCCAAAATACCATTAAACCCATCGGGCAAAGAGCCCTTGATCTGCCAACCCAGCGCATCAAAGTGCTCACCAGTTTCGCGCTGTTCTTCGGTTTCACCAATACAGACAATCGGGGTCAGCCCGGCTTTGGCGGCGGCCATGGCTTTTTCACGCACGGTTTCATCCAGCTCACCATGTTCCTGACGGCGTTCTGAATGACCCAAAACAACATAGGACACGCCCAGATCAGCCAGCATGGAGGCAGAAATATCACCCGTATGCGCGCCAGAAACATCCTGATGGCAATCTTGCGCGCCCAACTTTACCGGTGTGGGCTTTAACGCATCTGTCAGCAGTCCAAGCTGGGTAAAGGGCGGGCACACCACCACATCCGCGCTGTTGGCGGGCAGGCCGCTGGTGATAGCCTTGACGAGTTCCTGCGAATCACGGCTTAGGCCATTCATTTTCCAGTTGCCGACAATAATCTGTCTGGTCATGTCCTGCTCCTTGCCTGTAGCGCGCCATGCCAGCGGGCACGTGCGTTTATAATATGGTTCTTACATGAAGGCTAAACCATAGACGCCCCCCTTGGGGCAAGAGAGCAGGCGCCTTAATTCTTGCCTGTCTGTCGTGCAGGAGCGGTTATGTCTGGTCAAGCACCGCAGCTACCCTTATGGTGCCGCGCCTGTGCATACCCTTTGTGGTATGATGTTTTTCAAGCATAGCTGTGGATCCATCGGGTCATGATTTCCTATCTACGTCGCGTTTTTGTTGAGTCCTGGCTGGGCCGGGTGACTGCAATTGTCATTTTTCTGGCCTTTGTCGGCTGGGGAATAGGCGATGTTATGGGCTATATGGGGGAAGAAACGGATGTTGTTGCCAAAGTGGGGCAACAACAGGTTTCTTCCGATGATCTGGCCACAGCCCTGCAATCTGAACTGCCAACAATTGCCCGCCAGATGGGGGTATCAGACCCATCGCAAATTCCTTTGGCCATGCAGCGGCAGGTTGCCTACCAGATTCTGCACCGCCTGATTGGGCAAGCAGAGCTACTGAATACCGCACAGAAGTTAAAAGTGGCAGTGCCTGATTCGGCCGTACGGGATGAAGTATTCTCGCTCCCTTATTTCAAAGGCGCGAATGGCCAGTTTGATCGCGCCAGCTTCAATCAGAAACTGCATGACCGCGGGCTAACCGAGCAACGCTTTTTGGACATGGTGCGGAATGATCTGACCACACGCACCATTCTACAACCCTTGGCGCAGGCGGGCAGCGTTTCCGACACAATGCTCCAGCGCTTTCTAACCTACGGTGCAAAAACGCGCGTGGTGGATTTTGTGAGCATTCCGTTTGCTGCGCAGCCCACCCCCAAAACACCAGATGATGCCGTATTGCAGCGCTATTACAACAACCATCCGTGGATGTTCCGTACGCCGGAACTGCGCCATGCCAAGATTGTGGTGCTTTCCCCACAAACAGTGGCAGACAGCATCACCATGGATGAAGCCGATATCAAGCGCATCTATGATGAGCAGAAATCTCGCTACAACGTACCAGAAACGCGCGATATCCAGCTTATAACCCTGCAAGGTCAGGCGCAGGCAACCGCCATTGCAAACGCGTGGAAAGTAGGTGGAAACTGGCAGGCTATCCAGAACAGCGTAAAAGATGCGGCTGCGGTAGAAATGCCAAATGCTCGCCCGTCCACAATTCCTTCTACTACTCTACGGCAGGCTGTTTTCCATGCTCCAGAAGGTCAGGTCAGCGATCCGCTTAAAACCGAAGGTGGATGGGCTGTTTTTCGCGTTACCAAAATAACAGCTCCGCACACCACGCCGTATGAAGATGCAAAAAAAGACATCCTCTCGCAGTATCGGGCTGCTGTTGCGCCATCTGTTGCAGGTGAGCGCAAGCGCAAGCTGCAAGATGCGCTTGCAGGCCAAGGGCTAGATGCCATTCCGGCAGATCTGGGTGCGGTTGCTGCGGCAGGCACACTGGATGCGCAAGGCATGACGGCTGATAAAGAACCCGCACCGTTGCCAGCATCCGGCAAGCTGCGTGAAGCTATTATCCACCAGATTTTCACCCAAAAACCCGGCGCACGTGCAACGCTTGTGGATGGGCCGGACAACAGCAGCTTTGCTGTGGAAGTGGATACCGCTACACCCGCAGCCCCTCGTACATTTGCGCAGGCACAAACAGATGTTTTGGCCGCATGGCAGGATGAAGCCCGCAAGCATGCAGCAAATGAGCAGGCAACAACCCTGTATCTGGCAGCCAAAAACAAGCAGGCTTTAGGCACAGTAAACGTATCAGGTGCACAACTTACGCGGGATGCAGCTTTCTCTTTCGCCAAGCCCAACAAGAATATTCCGGCAGCACTCATGGATTATCTGCCACGCATGCAGCCGGGGCAGGCGGTTATGACAGAAGATGATGGCCACTTCCTTGTGGCAGTTGTCACAAAGCTGTTCGTGCCCAACCCACCAGCCCCAGCCGACAGCGTACAGCGCCTGAAAGACTCTCTGGCACAGGCAGATAGTGATGATCTGGTTGCCAGTTATGTGGAGGCATTAAGCAAGCGCACACCGCCCCATATTAACGAACGCGCTGTTATGGCCACACTATCTGCCGCCGGATTTGGAGGAGAAGCCACGCCATGAGCATTACCGCACGCATTGCGCCTTCCCCCTCTCGCCAGCAGTGTGAAGCCGCTTGGGCGCAAGGCCAGCCTTCTGTTGTGTTTTCTGTAGAAGCAGCAGATTTGCTGACACCTGTTTCAGCCTACCTGCGCCTTGCGCGCTTTGATGGTGGCACCGGCAAAAACACGTTGTTGCTGGAAAGTGTGGAAGGTGGCACATCGCGCGGGCGGTATTCTGTTATTGCCCTCAAGCCAGATATTATCTGGACCTGCCATAACGGGCAGATCACGCTGGATGAAAGCCCGGAAAACCCGGATATTGCCCCGCGTATTCTTACAGAAAAGCCATTGGAAAGCCTGCGCGCCCTGATCCATGCCACGCGCATGGAGCTGCCCGAAGGCGTTCCTCCAATGGTTGCGGGTCTGTTTGGATATTTGGGCTATGACATGGTGCGCCAGATGGAGCATCTGCCAGATGCGCCACCGGATGATCTGAACCTGCCTGAATCCATTCTCATGCGCCCCGGTCTTTTTGCTGTGTTTGACACGGTAAGCGATGAGCTGATTCTGGCCGCGCCTGTTCGCCCACAAAAAGATGAAACCGCCGCACAGGCTTGGGATAAAGCGCAAGATCTGTTGCGCCGTGCGCGCGAATGCCTGTCAGGAGCGCTGCCGCCTTTACCAAAACAGCCAGAAAACCTGCCAGAACCGGCTGAACCGCGCTCCTCCTTCAGTAAGGATGAGTTCTGTCAGGCCGTTGAGCGTATTCAGGATTATATTGCGGCTGGCGATGCCTTTCAGGTTGTCCCCAGCCAGCGTTTTTCTACGCCGTTTCCGCTTCCATCTCTGGCGCTGTACCGTACGCTACGGCGTATTAATCCAGCGCCATTTCTGTTCCATCTGGATTTTGGTGATTTCTCACTTGTTGGGTCCTCGCCTGAAATTCTGGTGCGCTTGCAGGATGGTACCATGACGGTACGCCCGCTTGCTGGCACACGCCCGCGCGGCAAAACGGCGGAAGAAGACCTGCGGCTTGAAAAAGATCTTCTGGCTGACCAGAAAGAACTGGCCGAGCATCTGATGCTGATAGATCTTGGCCGTAATGATGTGGGCCGTGTGAGTATTCCCGGCACGGTGAAAGTGACAGAACGATTCGTGATTGAGCGTTTCAGCCACGTCATGCACATTTCTTCCAACGTGCAAGGCACACTCAAACCGGAACTGGAAGCGCTGGATGCCCTTGTGGCCGCTTTTCCCGCAGGCACGCTAACAGGTGCGCCCAAAATCCGCGCCATGGAAATTATTGATGAAGTAGAACGCACCCGCCGCGCCACCTACGCCGGGTGCATTGGCTATTTTGGCGCTGGCGGCAACATGGATACGTGCATTGGGCTGCGCATGGCCGTTGTAAAAGACGGGCAAATGCATGTGCAAGCTGGCTGCGGCGTAGTGGCAGACAGTGTGCCAGAAACAGAATATGAAGAAACACGCCATAAAGCCCGCGCCGTATTTCGCGCCGCAGAAGCCGCGTTGGAACAGGCAAGGGCAGGGCGTTCTTAATGTCGTTTCTGTTCCATTCTTATTTGACCCCAACAGTACATAAGGTCATCATTCGGCCATGATCCTTCTGATCGACAATTATGATAGCTTCACCTTCAACCTTGTTCACTACCTGGGTGAACTGGGGGCACAGTGTGATGTCCGCCGCAATGATGCCCTGAGTGTAAAAGATGCACTGGCCCTCAAGCCGGATGTCATTGTGCTTTCTCCCGGCCCATGTTCCCCCAATGAAGCCGGTATTTGCTGTGATCTGATATCTGCCGCAGCCGGTAAGGTGCCTGTTTTTGGTGTATGTCTGGGGCATCAAGCTATCGGGCAGGTGTTTGGTGCACAGGTGGTGCGTGCCCCTACGCCCATGCACGGCAAGGTGAGCCCCGTTTTCCACAACGGGCAGGATGTTTTTGCGGGCCTACCCAACCCGTTTAATGCCACGCGCTATCATAGCCTTACGCTTGAACCTGCCAGTATTCCGGATGCTCTGGAAGTTACGGCATGGACGGAAGATGGTGTTATTATGGGTGTGCGCCACCGGCAGTATCCCATTTCGGGCGTGCAGTTCCATCCGGAAAGCATTGCCTCGGAATATGGCCATGATCTGATGAAAAACTTTCTTTCCATCGCATCTGCCTGGAAAGAAAAACAGGCTGTTGCCTGATGTCCGCTCCCCTTCATGGCGCTGCATCTCAAGTAGCAGGTGAGCAGTTTTTTTCTACCATTCTGGCACGTGTTGCAGACGGGCAAACACTAAGCGCAGCCGAAGCCGAAGCTGCTTTTGGCGTTATTATGGATGGCCTGATTGCGCCAGAACGCATTGCGGCTTTTCTTATGGCTTTGCGCGTGCGTGGTGAAACGCAGGATGAATTGCTTGGTGGTGTAACGGCTTTACGGGCCCGCATGCACACTGTGCCCGTCATGCCCGCCGATACGATAGACGTATGCGGCACGGGCGGAGACAATTACGGCACATTGAATGTATCCACCGCTGTTGCCTTTGTGCTGAGTGCGCTTGGTGTGCCCGTTGCCAAACACGGTAACAGGGCTATTTCTTCGCGCTCTGGCGCTTCCGATGTGTTGGCTGCGCTAAGTGTTCCACTTTCTGCACAAGCCGAGGTTCTGGCGGAGCAGATGCAGGTACACCGGGTCATTTTCCTATCTGCTCCGCACCACCATCCCGCCATGCGTTTTGCTGCTCCGATACGTAAAACCTTAGGCGTACGTACGCTGTTTAACCTCATGGGGCCATTGGTAAACCCGGCAGGTGTTAAACGGCAGCTTGTGGGCGTTTTTTCACCCGCATGGCTGGAGCCTATGGTCAATGTGCTCAAAAATCTTGGCTCCCAGAAAGTCTGGGCCGCATGCGGCCTACCATCAGACGGGCAGGGCGGCATTGATGAAATTACGCTGGCAGGCCCTACACAGGTTGTAGCACTGGAAAATGATGCCATCCGCTCGTTTTCTATAACGCCAGAAATGGCTGGCCTTGCCTATGCTCCGGTCAGCTCCATATTGGGGGGAGATGCCCAATACAATGCGCAAGCTCTAGAAGCTTTGCTGCATGGTGCATCAGGAGCATATCGTGATACAGTTGTTTTAAACGCCGCCTGCGCACTTCACGTGGCAGGGCGGGTAACACTCCTGCGGGACGGACGCATTGATCCGCAGGCCTTGCGGGAAAGTGTGGCTTTGGCTGCACGCCCACTGGATGATGGCACGGCTTTGGCAGTGCTAAACGGTTTGCGCGCTTCCAACCCGGATGCACGCGCCTGAGACATGACAGGATAATCATGACCGATACACCACTCGCGTCCTCGGCAGCTTCTGCTTCGGACACTCTTGCCAGCAAGATTGACGAACTGCCGGATGTTCTCTCCCGCATCTGCGCACGCACCAAGCTGGAAGTTGAACATCGCTCCACCCTGATGTCCCTTAAGGAAATCACAGCCAAGGCGCAGGAAACCAAAGAGGCTCCACGCGGGTTTGGTCGGGCGCTGAAGGAAAAAGCTGCTGATCGCGCAGTTGGCCTGATTGCAGAAATCAAGAAGGCTTCTCCTTCCGCTGGTATCCTGCGCGAAACGTATAATCCGGCAGAAATTGCCGCAGAATATGAGCAAGCAGGGGCAGCCTGTATTTCCGTGCTAACGGAAAGCTCCTGTTTTCATGGTGATAATGAAGATCTGGGCAAGGCGCGGGCTGCGTGTTCCCTTCCTGTTCTGCGCAAGGATTTTATTCTTGATCCGTGGCAGGTTTATGAAAGCCGCATGATCGGGGCAGATTGCATTCTGCTCATTATGTCTATCCTGTCTGATGAAATGGCGCTGGAACTGGTTGACCACGCCAAAGGGCTAGACATGGATGTGCTGGTGGAAGTGCATGATGAGGAAGAACTGAACCGCGCCCTTGCGCTGGATACCTTCTTGATCGGTATCAACAACCGCAACCTCAAAACGCTTCAGACCAGCTTGGATACCACGCGGGAACTTTCTCCTCTGGTGCCGCCAGATCGGATTATTGTGTCTGAAAGTGGCATCAAAACGCATGAAGATATCGTGCAGCTTTCCGGCATTGGCGTAACGGGCTTTCTGGTAGGTGAATCCCTGCTGCGAGATCCGCATCCCGGTGATTCTGCCAAAAAACTGTTGGGGCTGGCCTAACGTGCCCTCTCCAGCACTCACACATCTGGATGCAGCCGGGCATGCGCATATGGTGGATGTTTCCGCTAAAGCTGCCACGCGCCGCAAGGCTGTTGCTACCGGGGCTATTATTATGCAGCCCCAAACGCTGGAAATGATCCTTTCAGGCGCAGCCCCAAAAGGTGATGTTCTGGCAACGGCCCGCATTGCTGGCATTATGGCTGCAAAAAAAACAGCAGATATTATCCCGCTCTGTCACCCGCTTAGCCTAAGCAGTGTAACTGTGGATCTGGCTCCGAATGATAACAGGATCGAGATTACCGCAACTGTTACAACAACTGGCGCAACCGGGGTGGAAATGGAAGCGTTAACCGCCGTGTCTGCTGCGGCCCTTACGCTGTACGACATGTGCAAAGCAGTTGACCGTGGCATGCAGATAGAAAATATAAAGCTCCTTCATAAAAGTGGGGGACGCTCAGGAGACTACAACGCTGCATAATAAAACACGCGAAACAGCAGGCAGTTTTACTGGAGCTTTAGAAACCATCTGAAGGCCCGGAAACGGATGCCGCTGTTGCGCACCATTTATTACGAACTGTTTACATATCGCAAAAGGTTCATCACGCATGGGAACGAACGCCAAACAGGTCGGCAAGGCAGGAAATAACGGTCCTTCCTTAACACGAGACCAGTTTCTTAAAGCCTACTATGACATGCTCCTGATCCGCCGCTTTGAAGAAAAAGCCGGGCAACTTTACGGCATGGGCCTAATTGGCGGTTTCTGCCACCTGTATATCGGGCAAGAAGCTGTGGTGGTTGGTATCCAGATGAGCCTGCATGAAGGCGATAAGCTGATTACATCCTACCGAGACCACGGCCAGATGCTGGTGGCGGGCATGACTCCCCGTGGCGTGATGGCAGAACTTACGGGCCGTTCTACCGGGTATTCTCACGGTAAAGGGGGCTCCATGCATATGTTCTCCCGCGAGAAGAATTTTTACGGGGGGCATGGCATTGTCGGTGCTCAGGTTTCTTTGGGTATCGGGCTGGCGTTTGCCAACAAATACCGCAATACAGATGAAGTTTCCGTAGCTTATTTTGGTGATGGCGCCGCCAATCAGGGGCAGGTTTACGAAAGCTTTAACCTGGCCGCTCTGCTCAAACTTCCCTGTATTTTTGTAATTGAAAACAACCGTTACGGCATGGGCACCGCTGTTGAGCGAGCATCTGCATCGCACGAACTCTACAAAAATGGCGAGCCATGGGGCATTCCCGGCAAACGGGTAGATGGCATGGATGTTGCTGCCGTATATGCCGCAGCAGAAGAAGCCGTAAAACATTGCCGTGAAGGCAAGGGGCCTTACCTGCTGGAAATGATGACATACCGCTATCGCGGCCATTCCATGTCAGATCCTGCCAAATACCGCACGCGGGATGAGGTGGATGAAGTCCGCAAAACGCGAGATCCCATTGAACACGTCAAACACATCCTGCTGGATTCTGGCGTGACAGAAGCAGAATTGAAAACAATGGAAACCGAGATCAAGAGCATTGTAAACGACTCTGCAGAATTTGCGCAGACCAGCCCGGAACCCGATCCGGCCGAACTTTATACGGATGTTGTTCTGGAGGCTTGAGCATAAACATGGCGACTGAAATTTTAATGCCCGCCCTTTCTCCTACCATGACAGAAGGCAAACTCGCCCGCTGGTTGAAGAAGGAAGGGGATACCGTAAATAGCGGCGACGTTCTGGCCGAGATTGAAACCGATAAAGCCACAATGGAAGTAGAAGCCATTGAGGAAGGTATTCTGGGCCGCATTCTAACACCGGAAGGTGCAGAAGGCGTTGCCGTCAACACACCTATCGCCATTCTGGTGGAAGAAGGTGAAGCGGTGCCCGATAATATCGATACACCTAAAAACGTAGCTGTTGCAGAACCCGCCTCCGCGCCACAGTCTTCACCCTCTGTTGCCGCACCAGTTTCCACGCCGGTTGAAGAAGAAAAAGACTGGGGTGAAACGCAGGAAATCACTGTGCGTGAAGCCCTGCGTGATGCACTGGCCGCCGAATTACGACATGATCCAGATGTCTTCCTGATGGGTGAAGAAGTAGCCCAGTATCAGGGGGCTTACAAAATCTCCCAAGGCCTGTTGCAGGAATTTGGCGATAAGCGCGTAATTGACATGCCAATTGCCGAACATGGCTTTACAGGCATGGCCGTGGGCGCAGCCCTTACTGGCCTAAAGCCTGTTGTTGAGTTCATGACCATGAACTTTTCCATGCAGGCTATCGACCATATCATCAATTCCGCAGCCAAAACGCTGTATATGTCTGGCGGCCAGATGGGGTGCCCCATTGTGTTCCGTGGGCCAAACGGCCCGGCATCTCGCGTGGGTGCGCAGCATTCTCAGTGTTACGGTAGCTGGTATGCCCATGTACCGGGCCTGAAAGTGGTTGTGCCTTGGTCTTCCGCAGATGCCAAAGGTCTGTTGCGCGCTGCCATTCGTGACCCTAACCCCGTTGTGGTGCTGGAAAACGAAATTCTTTACGGGCGCAAATTCCCATGCCCGATTGATGAAGATTTCATTGTGCCCATCGGTAAAGCCAAGATCGAACGCGCTGGTTCTGATGTAACCATCGTTGCGTTCTCTATAGCTGTCACCACAGCGCTGGATGCTGCTGCCGAGCTGGCCAAGCAGGGGATTGAGGCAGAAGTTATCAACCTGCGCAGCCTGCGTCCGCTGGATACAGACACAATTGTAGAAAGCGTTAAAAAAACCAGCCGCTTGGTAACGGTAGAAGAAGGCTGGCCGTTTGCAGGTATTGGCGCAGAAGTTGCCATGCAGGTGATCGAGCATGCGTTTGATTGGCTGGATGCTCCACCGGCCCGTGTAACGGGTGTGGATGTGCCGATGCCATTTGCCGCCAATCTGGAAAAATTGGCCCTGCCACAGCCTGAAGATGTGGTTAAAGCCGCACTTGGCCTGATGTGAGGGAATGACAGATGGCGACTGAAATTTTAATGCCCGCCCTTTCTCCTACCATGACAGAAGGCAAACTCGCCCGCTGGTTGAAGAAGGAAGGGGATGCTGTAAATAGCGGTGACGTTCTGGCCGAGATTGAAACCGACAAAGCCACAATGGAAGTAGAAGCCATTGAGGAAGGTATTCTGGGCCGTATTCTTGTTCAAGAAGGTGCAGAAGGTGTTGCCGTCAACACACCTATCGCCATTCTGGTAGAAGAAGGCGAGGCGGTACCAGACAATATCGACACGCCTAATAACATGGCATCTGCCGCCCCCGCAACGGCATCACAGCCTGCGGCTGCTTCTGCTCCTATAGCAACACAGGCAGCACCAGCACAGCGGGCAGACAAGCCTGTTGGCCGGGTTGTGGCCTCTCCGCTTGCGCGCCGCATTGCGCGCCAGAAAAACATTGATTTGGCAGCCCTTAAAGGCACGGGGCCAAATGGCCGTATTGTCAAACGGGATGTAGAAGCGGCTCTTAACAAAGCCCCAGACGCAGGGCAGGTGGCTTCTGCCCCGACAGCATCTGGTGGTAGCCGTGCTGTGCCGCACACTACCATGCGCAAGGTTATTGCGCGCCGCCTGAGTGAATCCAAATCCACTATTCCGCACTTCTATGTCTCCATAGATGTGGAGCTAGATGCGCTGTTGGCTTTGCGTTCACAGCTTAATGCCATGTCTCCGGCAGAAGGGGCTGATGCCTTTAAGCTATCTGTGAATGACATGCTCATTAAGGCCTCTGCTGTTGCCCTTAAGCAGGTACCGGAAGTGAATGCGTCCTACACCGAAGATGCTATGATCCTGCATGAAGATGCAGATATCTCGGTTGCGGTTTCTCTGGATGATGGGTTGATCACGCCTATCGTCAAACAAGCAGACCGCAAGAGCCTGAAAGACATCAGCCAAGAAGCCAAGGATCTGATTTCCCGCGCCCGCGCAGGCAAATTGAAGCCAGAAGAATTTCAGGGCGGTACATTCTCCATCTCCAACATGGGTATGTATGGCGTGAAAGACTTTGCCGCCATTGTTAACCCGCCGCAGGCTGCCATTCTGGCTATTGCTGCGGGTAAAAAACAGGCCGTGGTAAAAGGAAATGAACTGGCTATTGCCACTGTTATGACCGTTACCCTCTCGGTTGATCATCGCGTGGTGGATGGTGCTGCGGCAGCCCGCTGGCTTTCTGCTTTCCGTGCAGCGGTTGAATCTCCGCTCTCACTCGTTCTCTAACCGCATGGCTTTCTTAGGATCAGGCATATTATGAGCCAGACTGATTTTGATATCATCGTTGTTGGCGGTGGGCCGGGTGGTTATGTGGCGGCACTTCGGGCAGCGCAGCTTAAGCTTTCTGTTGCTGTGGTGGAAGCCAACCACCTTGGGGGTATCTGCCTGAACTGGGGCTGTATCCCCACCAAGGCATTGCTGCGTGCTTCCGAGATCAACCATCTATTGCATGACCTTGGCACATATGGGTTTAAGGCGGATGGTGTAAGCTTTGATTTTAAAGCAATTGTTGCCCGTTCACGCGCCGTTTCCAAACAGCTTGCCTCTGGTGTTCAGCACCTGCTCAAAAAAGCCAAAGTTCCTGTTTTTAAAGGATTTGGCAAGCTGGATGGCGTTGCTGCCGGTAGTAAACGCAAAGTATTGGTGCAACCAGAAAGTGGTGCGCCGCTAACCCTTACAGCCAAACACGTTATTCTGGCCACAGGAGCACGCGCGCGCGCGCTGCCGGGGCTGGAAGCAGACGGCAAACTTGTCTGGTCTTATCGGGAAGCCTTGGTGCCAGATGAACTGCCCAAACGGCTACTGGTCATTGGGTCTGGCGCTATCGGCACAGAATTTGCCTCGTTCTACCGCAATATGGGTTCTGAAGTTACGCTGGTGGAGGTTGCGCCGCGCATTCTGCCCGTAGAAGATGAAGAAATCAGCACCTTGGCGCGTAAGGAGTTTGAAAAACAGGGCATGCGTGTTCTTACCAGCGCCAAGGTTGGAGCGCTGAAAAAGGGCAAGAACGATGTTACTGTGCCAGTAGAAGTGGGCGGCAAAACGGAAACCATTACCGTGGACCGCGTTATTTCTGCTGTGGGCATTGTGGGCAATGTTGAAAACATCGGGCTGGAAGGCACCAAGATCAAAGTAGACCGCACACATGTGGTAACGGATGATCTGTGCCGCACGGGTGAGCCCGGTGTTTACGCCATTGGTGACCTGGCAGGTGCCCCGTGGCTTGCGCACAAAGCCAGCCATGAAGCTGTTATGTGCGTTGAAGCTATTGCTGGCAAAACCGTGCATCCTATTGATATTACAAAAATTCCCGGCTGCACATACTGCCGCCCACAGGTGGCTTCTGTTGGTTATACGGAAGCACGCGCAAAGGAAGCGGGCTATAAAGTGCGGGTTGGCAAGTTCCCGCTTATGGCAAACGGAAAAGCACTTGCTATGGGTGAACCAGAAGGCATGGTGAAAACCGTATTTGATGCCCAGACAGGTGAGCTGCTGGGTGCGCATATGATTGGTGCGGAAGTTACGGAAATGATCCAAGGCTTTGTTATTGCCCGCACAGCAGAGCTGACGGAAGCCGAGCTGATGGAAACCATTTTCCCACATCCCACCATTTCTGAATCCATGCACGAAGCTGTTCTGGCCGCTTATGGTGGAGCGCTTCACTTCTAGTTTTGGTGTATCATCTCAAGGGTTTGATGTTGCCAGAACACTATATGGCGCGTTCCTGCCTTGACGCCACGGCAGGAGCGTTCCAGTTCTGTGGTAACCCTTGGCAAAAGCGGGCAAAGATATGTCTATTCGCGTTGTGATTGATCATCGAACAGGAGGCAGCAGCCCCAACAAGCTGCGTCATCCAGAAAAAGCACATCGGCCAGACAACCCCATAGCCCGCAAACCGGACTGGATACGCGTTAAGGCGCCCAATCACCCCATTTACCACGAAACGCGTGCGCTTATGCGCAGCAACAAACTGGTAACTGTGTGTGAGGAAGCCGCATGCCCCAACATTGGGGAATGCTGGTCTCAACGCCATGCCACCATGATGATCATGGGGGAAATCTGCACCCGGGCCTGTGCATTTTGCAATGTTACTACCGGCCTGCCGCATGCGTTGGATGCGGATGAACCCGCCCGTGTGGCAGAAGCGGTGGCACGCCTTGGGTTGCGGCATGTGGTTATTACATCGGTAGATCGGGATGATCTGGAAGATGGGGGCGCGCACCATTTTGCCCGCGTTATTCATGCTATTCGTGCAGCGGCGCCAGCAACAACCATCGAAATCCTGACACCTGATTTTTTGCGTAAAAAGAATGCCTTAGAAGTGGTTGTTGAAGCACGGCCTGATGTTTTCAACCACAATTTGGAAACCGTGCCACGCTTGTATCCGACCATTCGGCCGGGGGCGCGTTACTACCAATCTTTGCGCTTATTGGATCGGGTTAAACAGCTTGATGCATCCATCTTTACCAAATCTGGGCTCATGCTTGGTTTGGGGGAAGAAAAGATGGAACTCGCTCAGGTCATGGATGATCTGCGCGTGGCAGATGTAGATTTTATTACAATGGGCCAGTATCTCCAACCAACAGCCAAACATGCCCCAGTTGCACGTTTTGTTACCCCGGCAGAGTTTGAGGACTACGGCACAATGGCACGCGTAAAAGGCTTTTTGCAGGTAAGTTCCAGCCCACTTACGCGCTCCTCCTACCATGCCGATGCCGACTTTGCCGCACTGCGTGAAACACGCAATGCCCGCCTGAAGGAGGATCAGTAATGCCACAGCACGCAGAAAAGCGTGTTTTACCTTATCGCCCGGATCAGATTTTTGATCTTGTTGCCGATGTTGGTCATTATCCCAAGTTTCTGCCTTGGTGCGTTGCAGCCAAAGTGCGCACGCGCACCGCTACAGAACTGGTTGCGGACTTAACCATTGGTTTTGGCCCATTCCGGGAAAGTTTTACATCGCGCGTTACGCTAGACCGCCCATCATCCATTACTGTTCGGTATGAGCGCGGGCCTTTTAGGTATTTGCGCAATATCTGGAAATTCACTGCAACGCCCGAAGGTTGCCTTGTAGAATTTTTTGTAGATTTTGAATTCCGTTCGCGCATTTTGCAGGCCGCTATTGGCGTGGTGTTTACAGAAGCCACACGGTTGATGGTTTCTGCCTTTATCAAACGCGCGCGCGAAGTATATGGGCCGCCACAAACGCCCATCACCAACACAACAACAACCTGTACCAGTGAACACCCTGCCACCTGAAAGCAGAGTGGATATTTTCTTTGGTTTATATCCTTTGTTTCGGTTGAAACCCTGCTTATGATGCACGCAGGCAATTTTCTGTAACCTATTGTGGAATATGGGAATTGCCTGTGACAAGGCGATTCAACCTTATTAAGGAATATATCCATATGAAAAAACTTTTCGCAGCAGCTCTGCTGGCCTCTTCTGCAACTCTGGCTGTTGCGCCAGCTCTGGCTGCTGAAACCGCAACGCATCACGGCATGCATGCACATCACCATCATGAACATTGCCTAAAAGGCAAATGTGCCGCGGGTGAAAAATCTGCACAGAACAATGGTGATGCTGAAACAGCTGATCTAAATGCCAAAAGCCTGGCTGCGGCACAAAATAATCAGGTTCCGGCCATTGCTGGCGCAGCACCTGCCGTAACGGCGCCATCCGCACCTGTGCTTACAGCACCTAGTGTGTCTGCTCCTGGTATTCCGGCTCCGGTGGCTGCTGGCACAGGCGTAAAAGCACCAGCTCTACCTACAGCTCCTACAGCTACAGTTCCAACAAATGCCCCACTGCCGGCACCTGTTCCGGTTCAGTAATGTGAACATAGATACTGCTGCCGACATCTGTTTCGGCAGCAGTATTTTTTTTGCAAATTTCAGCTCAAACGCTGCAAAATCAACTCAAACGCATGCTGTGCCGCTTGCGCTCTGACATCTTCCCGGCTGCCAGAAAAAACCTGCTTATCCGAGATAACAGCGCCATTTTTCATAGCCGTTGCAAACCATACAAGCCCTACGGGTTTTTCTGCTGATCCCCCATCTGGCCCAGCTATACCGGAAATAGCAACCGAGATAGAAGCAACGGGTGAAGCCTTTAAGGCGCCTTCGGCCATTTTTTCCACAGTTTGCGCGCTTACGGCTCCGTGCTTTTCCAATATTTTGGCCGGAACCCCCAGCACCTTTTGCTTCATGGCGTTGGAATACGTTACAAACCCACCTTCCGTTACATCGGAAGAACCGGGAAAATGCGTCAACATTGCTGCAACCAAACCGCCAGTGCAGCTTTCCGCTGTAACCATATGCCCATCTACCTGCCGCAAGCGAAAGAGGGTGCGCTCAGCAGCCGCCAGTACAGAAAACTCTGAAAAAGAAGCATTAGTCGCAGACATTACCAAAAAACCTTCCGCTTAGTGTGATGCGCGCCCCACAACTGCACGCACGCCTCTTACACATAACGCGGCCATGGCCCCTGCAATCACGTCATCCCCCATCACACCTATGGCATCATGCCGTCTATCCAGCACGCCAACTGGGCCGGGCTTTGTAATGTCAAACAAGCGGAAAAAGGCAAACGCCAGCAAAGGATACATCCAGAACCATTTTTCACGAGTCTGTTCCTCTGTTTTTGGCAGGCAGGCTAGCAAGGCTATCCACATTCCGGCCACTTCATCAATTACAATCCAACTGTGATCTTCACCTTTGCCGCTGCGTTTTGTGGCCCACCAGCCCACCACAGTTACCGCAGCAATACCTGTCACCAAAAGGCGAGGGCGCTTTAGCAAAGGCAACCCCACCACTAATGCCGCCAAGGAACCAACCGTACCCGGCGCGCGGGGTGAAAGCCCGCAACCACCAAATGTTGCAATCAGCCGTGCGATGTCCATTTTACTTGTTCCCCAATGCCACATAGATGGTCATGTTTTCCCACACACGCTGCACGTAATTCCGTGTTTCGGAATAGGGAATGCTCTCAATCCAATCGATCATCTCTTCGGCAGAAGCGCCGTTCTCGGCTGGATTACCGGCTGTGTTTAACCAACGCGCCAAACGGGTAGGCCCACCGTTATAGGCTGCGGCCATATACGGCACCACCGCCCCAAAACGAGACTGGATGTGCTCCAGATAAGCTGTGCCCAACTTCATGTTGTTTTCTGGGTCATGCAGCCCGGCAGCCGTTGCTGCAGAGGCAGGTAGGCCCGTTACGCGCAGCATATCTCCCGCAGTAGACGGTTTAAGCTGCATAAGCCCAATAGCATTGGAAGGGCTAATGGCATCAGGATTAAAGTTACTTTCCTGCCGCATCAGACCGAGCGCCACACCGGCGGGCAAAGTGCTGGATGGCGGCGTATAAGGAAGCGGCCAACCAGAGCGCAGCAGAAAGACACCATCGCGCCCCGCATGGCGGGAGACTGTTACAGCGATATCCGGCAATCCCAACTGAGCAGATAAAGAGGAAAGCGCCAGACGCTGCGGCGTGCTTGTAACCTGCTGTTCAAGCATGTTCATGAAGTCTCGCGCATGTGGGCGATCTCCCCATGAAACAAGGATCTGTGCAGCCTGCGCCAGTTCACTGCCAGAAACGTAAACATCTTCCGATGTGGTTGTTTCTGGGTCACGCTCCGCTTTAAGGCGTGTGCGCGTTTCCTCTGGCACATTGGCTGGGTCTAGCAGCACGTTATTGCGGCCTTCCAACGCAGCCGCAGCCATTTGCCCATAAAATGTTCCGGGCAGGGCAGCCGCCTGCTGCCAATTTGCATGGGCTGAAGCGGAATCCCCCGCTGCGGCACGTGCACGCCCAAGCCAGTAAAAGCCACGGCTCCGTGTAATAAGCGCAGTGGACTGAGCCAGTGGACGGAAAAAAGTTTCTGCCGTTGCAGGATCATGCTGAAGGCGCAGGGCAATCCACCCGGCAAGAAACTGTGCATCTAGCCTGTTTGTTGGTGTTGTGGCTGTATCATTTGCTACAGCAAAAGCATCTGCGGCACGCCCAGCCTGAATCAATTCACGCGCCAGCGTATCCCGCTCTCGCCAGAATGAGGCACCTTGTGTGCTGCGTTCAGCCTCTGCCCCAGCGCTTTTCCATAGTGCCACGGCTTCATCATAACGCTGTTGTTTGCGCAGCCAGCGCGCATGATCGAGAATAAGGTACGGATCAGAGCGCTGGTTAGCGGGTAGGGCAGCGGCCAGTGTTTCTGCTGCCGGGTCATCTGCACGGAAAGCTAAGCGGGCCTGTGCCAGTGGCTGTTTTGGGGCAGAAAGATAGGGCAGGGTTTGCTTGGCAGCCGCTACCAACCCATTTTTCTCTTCACGATCAAACCGCAACCAAGAACGTTCTGGCGTGATGGCAGATGCAAAATTGCTTTGCAAAGCGGTGGCTGCGAAACTGGCATCGTTGCCATTTGCCCATGCCTGTGCGGCTTCTGTATTCAAACGTTTGCTTAAATCTGCCGAAGCCGGAACCTGTGTGGCACATTGCGCAAGCGCTGGGCCGTATGTCAGATTTTGCGAAGCGCATAGCCGGGCCAGCACTGCCGGATCTGTTTCCTTGGCCAAAGCAAGTTGCATGCGCGATGTAAACAACTGCCAGCGGGGCCATACTGGACGCGTTTGCAGAAAATCAGCATAAGCCTGCGCATTGTTCTGCGAGGATTTCACCAACCCCAGCCAAACAGTCAACCGGCTGGCAACATCACTTGTAGGGGGCGTGCCTTGGGCGGCCTGCTGCTCCGTTGGCCATGCCAAACGGTTTTCAGAAGCTCCTTGCTGTTCTGACGAGGGGGACGAGCAGGCGCTCAGCCCCACACACGCCAGAGAAACAGCCGCCACAAGGCGGTATCGGTAAGAAATCGCAAAACGTCTCATACCGCAGAATCAGCGCGTTTCCCGCACGTTGGCAAGTGCTTTCCGCACTGCCCAAAAATCAGTGGGACAAATGCCCCCAAACTTCGCCACCACCTTTAACTATCAGTTCTATGGCAACAGCCAGAACAATCAGCAGGCCAACCCAGGAAATCCACTTATATTTATCCAGCAAGCGCGCAATAACAGAAGCCGCCAACCCCATAAGCAGTACGGAAAGAGCCAAGCCTGCTATCAAAATACCCGGATGCTCTCGCGCAGCACCGGCAACAGCCAGCACGTTATCCAAGCTCATGGATAAATCTGCTATCAGGATACGGAAAATAGCCTTCCCCAAACTTCCTGGGGGTGCGGGGCCTGTATCGTCATTTGCGTGGTTTTCCCGCATTTCGCGGTACATGCGCCAGCATACCCAAAGCAGCAAAAAGCCACCGGCTAGCGTAAGGCCCACAATCTCCAACAGCCGCACAGCCACCAGAGCCAGCAAAATACGGATAATGGCCGCCAGCCCCACACCGGCAAGAATAGCTTTCTGCCGCTGTGCGCCAGAAAGAGACCGCACCGCCATACCAATAACAACGGCGTTATCTCCCGCCAGTGTCACATCAATCAGCACAACCTGCAAAAAGGCGACAAATGCTGTCAGGCTGAAGGAATCTAGAAAGCCGTTCACGTAAGCTCCGATTCGAAAAACAAGGGGCAAAATGCGCCCGAAAAGGCGGCAGTTTCGGGAAGGAACACAAAAAGTCAAAGTTTTCCGCTTTGCGGGCAGACGAAAGGCACGAAATCCGCTAGAGAGACGCCACCTGTTGGCTTTATTTTTTTGGTTAAGGAATTCTGCGTTATGGTGCCGCGTTATACTCGCCCCGTCATGGCCGCCATCTGGTCTCCCACAAACCGCTATCGCATCTGGTTTGAAATTGAAGCGCTGGCGTGTGAAGCCATGGCTGAATATGGCACCGTGCCCAAGGAAGCCGCCAAGGTGGTGCGCGAAAAGGGCGATGCCGCAATGGCCGCTTTTTCTGATGCCGATCTGGCCCGCATTGATGAAATTGAAGCCGAAACCCGGCATGATGTTATTGCCTTTCTGACATGGCTGGCAGAAAAGGTTGGCCCCGAAAGCCGCTTTGTGCACTTGGGCATGACATCATCCGATGTGCTGGATACTTGCCTTGCCGTGCAACTTGTGCAGGCAACAGACCTGCTGTTGAAAGATCTGGATGGTGTTTTGGATGCGTTGAAAACACGCGCTTTCGAACACAAACACACTCTCACCATTGGCCGCAGCCACGGCATTCATGCCGAACCCACATCTTTCGGGCTAAAGCTGGCTGGCCATTACGCAGAATTTGCCCGTAACAAAGAACGGCTTGAAACCGCACGCGCTGAAATTGCCACCTGTGCTATTTCTGGCGCTGTTGGCACCTATGCACATCTAGACCCGCGCGTTGAATCCTACGTGGCAGAACGCTTGGGCCTGAAACCGGAAACCGTTTCTACGCAGGTTATCCCGCGTGATCGGCATGCTGCTTATTTCTGTGCTCTGGCTGTTATTGCCAGCGGTATTGAACGTCTGGCAATTGAAGTACGCCACCTCCAGCGTTCTGAAGTGCGTGAAGCAGAAGAATTCTTCCATAAGGGCCAGAAAGGCTCTTCCGCTATGCCGCACAAGCGCAACCCGGTGCTGACCGAAAACCTTACGGGGCTGGCTCGTCTGGTACGGGCCGCCGTTATTCCGGCACTGGAAGACGTAGCACTGTGGCATGAACGCGATATCAGCCATTCTTCTGTAGAACGAAACATCTGCCCAGATGCCACAATCGGGCTGGATTTTGCCCTTGTGCGCCTGTCCGGCATGATCTCCAAAATGTTGGTGTATCCAGACCGCATGGCCGCTAACATTGAAAGTCTTGGCGGTGTGGTACATTCCGGCGAAGTGCTTCTGGCACTGGCCAAAGCTGGCCTCTCGCGAGAAGATGCCTACCGGATCGTGCAGCGTAACGCCATGGAAACATGGACCAAACTGGGCACGCCAGAATGCAAAACTTTCCGTGAAAATCTGGATGCAGATCCGGAAATTTCTGGCCGTATCTCTCCAGACGTTCTGGACGCGGCAATGGATAGCCGCCAGCACCTGAAGGCGCTGGATACCCAGTACGAAAAAATCTTTGGTGAAACAGGGCCCCGCCAGTAAGCAGGCTCCCTTGTCATAGCAGGATATATCTTCCTACCCGGAAGCCTGCTATGAACCATATTTAGCATATAAGGGGCCGTACTGGCTGGCCCCTTGAATAATAGCCAGTTCTGCCCGAACTGGCTTACCCTTTTTCGACAGGTAAGGATCATCATGGCCCGTCGGCGTCAGCTTTATGAAGGTAAAGCCAAAATCCTTTTTGAAGGCCCCGAACCTGGCACCCTTGTGCAATATTTCAAGGATGATGCCACAGCAGGGAACGGCGCAAAAAGCGGCGTAATTACCGGGAAAGGCGTTCTGAACAACCGTATCAGTGAATTTCTGATGCTGCGGTTGCAGGAAATTGGCATTCCCACGCACTTTATCCGCCGCATCAACATGCGTGAGCAGTTGGTGAAGGAAGTGGAAATCATTCCGCTGGAAGTGGTTGTGCGCAATATTGCCGCTGGCAGCATTTCCAAACGCTTTGATATTCCCGAAGGTGAGCGCCTGCCACGCCCGATTGTGGAATTCTATTACAAGAATGATGCGCTGGGTGATCCTCTGGTTTCAGAAGACCACATCATCGCCTTCGGCTGGGCTTGCCCGCACGATATGGAAGAAATTACCGGCATGGCCATGCGGGTAAATGACTTTCTGTGCGGCCTGTTCAGCGGTATTGGCATCCAGTTGGTAGACTTTAAACTGGAGTTTGGCCGTATCTGGGAAGGCGAAGATATGCAGATTGTGCTGGCGGATGAAATCTCGCCCGATAACTGCCGCCTGTGGGATATGCACACAAACGAAAAACTGGATAAAGACCGGTTCCGCCGCGATATGGGCAACGTAAAAGAAGCCTATCAGGAAGTGGCGCGCCGCATGGGTATCCTGCCAGAAAACGGGGCAGGCGGAGATATGAAAGGGCCGGAAACGGTTCAGTAACCACGCTGGTGGCAACGGGAGCTTGAAAATGAAGGTACGTGTAACCGTCATGCTAAAGGACGGTGTTCTGGATCCGCAGGGCAAGGCCATCAGCCACGCATTGCAAACACTTGGCTTTGAAGGCGTGCAGGATGTGCGCGTGGGCAAGGTGATTGAACTGGATCTGCCCGGCGCTAAAGCCGAAGAAGCCCAGAAAAAAGCCGATGCCATGGCGCGTGACCTGCTGGCCAATCTGGTGATTGAAGATTACGCTGTAGAGGTGGTGGAATGAAGCGCACCCTCCTTGTAGCACTGGCCTTGGCATGTGCGGCACCGGGCTTTGCCCATGCCCAGCGCATTGCACCCATGAAGGCAGGTAACTTTGCCCGCCTGTGCACACGCCCCACCAGCGCTGGCATTTGCGATGCCTATATTGGCGGCCTGACGGATGGTGTCTCTCTTTCCAAAATCAATGATCGGAACGAGGGTGATCCATCCGCGCCTGCTGGTTTTTGTGTGCCTACTACAGAAACCATGCCCGTAATGCGCTCCAAGGTTCTTGCTTGGCTGAAAGCGCATTCCGAAACGCTGGACAAGCCGGTTGGTGAAAGTGTTTTTGCCGCCCTGCATGCCTCTTATCCGTGCAGTGTGAAAAAATGAAAGCAGCAATTATCGTATTCCCCGGTACGAACCGGGAGCGCGATATGGCCATTGCCCTTAAGCGTGTTACAGGGCAGGCCCCGCGCATGATCTGGCACCATGAAACAGATCTGGGAGATACCGATCTGGTCGTGTTGCCAGGTGGTTTTAGCTATGGCGATTATCTGCGCTGTGGCGCTATGGCCGCGCATTCTCCCATCATGGGGGCTATCAAAGCCCACGCCCAGAAGGGTGGCCATATTTTGGGCGTTTGCAACGGCTTCCAGATTTTAACAGAAACAGGGCTGCTGCCCGGTGCGCTGTTGCGCAACGCCAATTTGCGCTTTCTGTCTCAGGACTGCTACCTGAAGGTTGAGGCCGAAAATACGCCTTTCACCCATAAGTGGAAAAAGGGCGATGTCTTCCGCACTCCGCTGGCACATGGTGATGGCAATTACACGGCAGATATCGCCACGCTGGAACGGCTTGAAGGCGAAGGCCTTGTGGCTTTTCGCTACGCCGATGCCAAAGGCAACGTGCAGGCTGATGATGCCGATAGTAACCCCAATGGCAGCGTTAACAGCATTGCGGGCATTCTTAGCGAAAACAAACGCATTTGCGGCATGATGCCTCATCCAGAAGATCTGGTTGATCCTCTGATGGGCGGTGAAGATGGTCTGCCGCTATTCCAAGGTCTGGTGGAGGCTGTAGTCCGGTGAATAAGCCTGTAACCGTTGATGAATCTCTTGCCCGTGAATTCGGGCTGACATCCGAGGAATACGGTCGTGTGCTGTCCATTATGGGCCGCACCCCCAGCCTGACAGAGCTGGGCGTGTTCTCCGTGATGTGGTCGGAACACTGCTCCTACAAATCCTCCCGCAAATGGCTGCGCACGCTGCCAACCAAAGCGCCGTGGGTTATTCATGGCCCCGGTGAAAATGCTGGTGTGGTAGATATTGGGCAGGGCTATGCCGCCATCTTTAAGATGGAAAGCCATAACCACCCATCCTTTATCGAACCCTATCAGGGTGCGGCTACAGGTGTTGGTGGTATTCTGCGCGATGTGTTCACCATGGGTGCACGCCCCATTGCCAACCTGAACGCCCTGCGTTTTGGCAGCCCGGAAAACCCCGTTACCCGCCGCGTGATTGATGGTGTGGTGCGTGGTATTGGCGGCTATGGCAACTGTGTTGGCGTACCCACGGTAGGCGGGGAAATTAACTTCCATCCGGCCTATGATGGCAACCCGCTGGTAAACGCCATGACGGTTGGCTTGGCCCGTAAGGACCGCATCTTCCTTTCGGCTGCGGCTGGTGTTGGCAACCCGGTTGTGTACGTGGGCTCCCGCACAGGGCGTGATGGTATTCATGGCGCCACCATGTCTTCCGCTGAGTTTGATGAAGATGCACTTTCCAAACGCCCCACAGTGCAGGTGGGTGACCCCTTCATTGAAAAGCTGCTGATTGAAGCCTGTCTGGAACTGATGGCAACAGATGCCATTGTAGCTATTCAGGACATGGGCGCTGCTGGTCTGACATCTTCTTCCGTAGAAATGGCAGGCAAGGGCGGCGTGGGTATCGAGCTTGATCTGGATGCCGTACCGCAGCGTGAGCCGAACATGACGGCTTATGAAATGATGCTGTCTGAAAGCCAGGAACGCATGCTGATGGTGCTGCGCCCTGATCGGACAGACGTGGCCCGCAAGATCTTTGAAAAATGGGAACTGGATTTTGCCATTATCGGGCATCTGACAGACACCGGCCACATCGTCGTTAAGCACAAAGGGGAGCTGGAAGCTGATATTCCGCTAGACCCATTGGCAGAACAGGCCCCCATTTACGATCGCCCAGCAACACCGCCCAAGGCACCAGCTCCGCTGGAAGGCGTGCATGCACCTCTTTCTTTGGATGCCACGCTGCTCAAGCTGGTGGGTTCGCCAGATCTGGCCTCCCGCGCATGGGTATGGAACCAGTATGACAGCACCGTAGGGGGGCAGACAGTCCGCCGTCCGGGCGCTGCTGATGCAGCTATTGTAAAGGTGGAAGATACAGACATTGGTCTGGCCATTACCACCGATTGCACGCCCCGCTACTGTCAGGCAGACCCTAAAACAGGTGGTGCACAGGCTGTTGCAGAAGCATGGCGTAACCTTACAGCCACCGGCGCACGCCCCTTGGCCGTAACGGATAACCTAAACTTTGCTAATCCTGAAAAACCCGAAATCATGGGCCAGTTTGTGGCTGCGGTTGAAGGTATGGGGGAAGCCTGCTCAGCGCTGGACTTCCCGGTCGTCAGCGGTAACGTGTCTCTTTATAACGAAACACGTAACCCAGATGGCTCCACCACCGCCATTCTGCCCACACCCGCCATTGGTGCGTTGGGCGTTCTGGATGATGTGAACAAGGCTGTTGGCCTTGGTATGCAACCAGAATCTGATGTGGTGCTAATTGGTGAAACCAAAGGTGAACTCGGCCAGACCATCTGGCTGCGTGAAATCCTTGGGCAGGAAGCTGGCGCGCCGCCGCCGGTCGATCTGGCTGCTGAAAAACGCAATGGTGACTTTGTGCGCAGCGCCATTCTGGATGGCACCATTACCGCATGCCATGACATTGCTGATGGTGGCATTATGGTTGCCGCCGCAGAAATGGTGATGGCAAGCAGCATTGGGTGTGAACTGGAAAGCCCAGATTCCGGCATCCGGCCAGAAGCTTTCTGGTTTGGGGAAGATCAGGCCCGTTATCTGGCATGTGTGGCAGATGGCAAAGCCCTGTGTGAACGCGCCAAGGCCGCCGGGGTGCCTGCACGTATTATTGCGCGCTCAGGCGGAAATGATTTGATTCTGCCAAGCGGCGTCACCATATCCGCAGCACGCCTAAAAACAGCCCATGAAGCGTTTTTCCCGACGCTGATGGGCAACTAACAAAACAAGCGGGAAGGAAGCAGACCGATGGCAATGTCCGCCACAGAACTCGAAACCTATATCCGGCAGGCTTTTCCGGATGCCCAGATCAAGATTGATGATCTGGCAGGGGATGGTGACCATTATGCCTGTTCCGTGGTGAGCGAAGCCTTCCGGGGTCTTTCACGCGTGCGGCAGCATCAGCTTGTCTATCAGGCCCTGCAGGGCCACATGGGCGGCAAGCTGCATGCGCTGGCGCTTACAACTTCTGCTCCCTAATCACTTAGCTTTTAAGGATATCAGACCATGACAGACACAGCACAGCAGCGCATCAAGCAGGATATTGAAGCCAACCCCGTCATGCTGTTCATGAAAGGGGATGCTGATTTCCCTCAGTGTGGTTTTTCTGCGCGCGTAGTGCAGATTCTCCAGCACCTTGGCGTTCCCTTCAAAACCGAAAATGTTCTGGCTGATCCGGGCATCCGTCAGGGTATTAAAGATTTCTCAAACTGGCCGACAATTCCGCAGCTTTACGTAAAAGGGGAATTCATTGGCGGGTGTGATATTGTTACCGAAATGTATCAGTCCGGCGAACTCCAAAACCTGTTCAAGGAAAAAAACATTCCTTGTAACGCCCCAGCCTGATTTTTAGGTTGTCAAGTGGGGAAGGGGCTGTATAGTTCCTGAAGAAAAGAGAAACAGGTTGGGATCAGATTAATGAAACGAGTTGCGGTTGTACGTGGCGCTCTTGCTCTTACAGCACTTGGCGTAGGGTTAGTCACCACATCTTCCTCTGCTCGGGCAGAACGCATTATTTCTGATCTGGAAGCCAGTAAGCTGACTTTTGCGGCGCTTACAGCAGCGCCGCCGCCAGTTGTGCATCATGTGCGGCACGTTGCTGCGGCCAAGTCTTCACACCGTGTTGTTCTGGCCGCTGCGCAGCATGGTAAAGCCCATAGCATGGTGCGCCTTGTAAGCTACCATCCTGCGCATGCCGTTTCTGCACATAGTGTAAAGCGCCGCCACCGCACCTGATCTTTTCTCTTTTACACCCACTTACGTTTTAAAGGCGTTCCTATTTCAGGAGCGCCTTTTTACATTTGGCGGATAATATCTTCCAACCGTTCCATTCTGCCTGCATCATCAAATACAAACAGATCAAAACGCATTTCTTCGTATTGCCAATACGGATGTTTTTGCAGCAGGCATTCCGCAGCGCGGAACAAACGCCGCTGTTGCGCTGGTTGTAAACTTACCAACGCGTCTTCTATAGAACGCCGTTTTTTTACTTCCACAAAACACAGAACTGCTGCTTTACTGGCCACAATATCAATTTCGCCGCGGTGGGTGCGGGCTCTGCGCAAAAGCACAGTCCATCCGTCCTGCTCTAGCCAGTCGCAGGCTTGCTGTTCAGCAGCTACGCCTTGCATGTAAGCAACACTGCCGCTTCTTTGTTTCTGTAAAAATGCTGATCCCTGTTTTGCAGCTACTTTGTTCGGTATCTTATAGCCCAGCCCATTTTGTGTGAGCATTTTACCTATCATGTTGCCAGACTTGTCCATTTCACCCTTTACGCTTGCGCTTACAGTTATCAGGTTTGTGCTGGTTGTTTCTGTCGGGTTGCACATTCTACTTACAAAACGCAACACGGCATCCGCTATTGGGTGGATAGGTGCATGTGTTTTTATGCCGCTGTTGGGCACAACACTTTATCTAATGTTCGGCATCAACCGCGTTACCCGCTTGGCCAAAAAACTGGTAGGAGATCGCTCCCCCCGGCGGTTGGAAACAGAGCAACCTTCATCTTGGAACAGAGAGCTGGAAGGGCAGTTTGCCCCATTGGCGCTTATGGTGGGCAAGCTCAGCAGTCGCGCTTTGGTAGGGGGCAACTCCATTATTCCGCTACATGATGGAGATGGCGCATACCCGCATATGCTGGATGCCATAGAACACGCCAGCAAGAGCATACTGCTGTGTTCCTATATTTTCAGAGATGACAAAGTGGGCGGCCTGTTTGCAGATAAACTGGTTGCAGCCCATAAACGCGGCGTACAGGTGCGTGTGCTGGTTGATGGCATCGGCAGCGGCTATTTTCTTTCACCGCTTTATCATCGGTTACGCCGGGCGGGGGTACCGTGCGCACGCTTTATGCATTCTCTGCTGCCGTGGCGGATGCCTTTTATCAATTTGCGAGATCACCGCAAAATTCTGGTGGTAGATGGGCGTATTGGCTTTCTGGGCGGCCTAAATATTGCCGATGAAAACATGGTCTCCCGTAAACCCAAGCACCCAGTATCAGACACGCATTTTAAAGTAGAAGGCCCGGTTGTGCGCCAGTTGGCCGAAGCTGCCGCATGGGATTGGTATTTTACCACGCAGGAGCGCCTACATGGCGACCTATATTTTCAGGAGCATAAAAGTACGGGCGAATCACTGGCGCGTATTGTAACGGCCGGGCCAGATACGGATCTGGAAAAAATAGAATACACCATGTTGCAGGCCATTACGCTGGCCCGCAAAAACGTAAGGTTGATGACCCCTTATTTTCTACCGGGCCAACGCCTGATGTCCGAACTGGGCCTAGCGGCCCTACGGGGCGTGCAGGTTGATTTGGTTATACCCCGCCAGAGCAATCATCTCCCGCTGGACTGGGCCTGTGCAGCCAATATTGCACCTTTGCTGAACGCAGGGGTGCGGGTATGGCTGGCAAATCCGCCTTTCAATCACTCCAAACTGATGGTGGTGGATAGAGCATGGTCTTTTGTAGGCAGTTCCAACCTTGATATTCGCAGCCTGAGGCTGAATTTTGAAATCAATATGGAAATATACGATACCATATTGGCTGAAATGCTGGATGACTTCATTACCAAGCACCGCAACAAACGGCTTACACATTATGATCTGGATAACCGCAACAAAATCATCCAGATCCGCGATGCGTTTGCCAGATTGTTCATGCCTTATTTGTAAAAGTTACAACCCGATCAAAGGCCGCAAAGTAACCGCAATAGGCCGATGATCCGAGGCAAAAACCGGCAGAACACGCGCACTTAAACACTGCATGCCTTCCACCAAACACCGGTCAATTCTGATAGGCAGAAGATCTACCATCCGATGCGTAGGAGCCTTTGGGCCTACATCCTTAAAGCCCGGCACCAATGTTGGGCCTAACAGGTTGAAGTCCCCCAGAATGGCACATGGGGGAGAAAGCAGTGTGGCCAAGCGCCGCAACTGCTTACGGTTCAACATCTGCCCATGAGACAGATGTACATTGGCCAAAGAAAAATTTTCATACTCAATAATCTGGGCATGGCGCTTAAACAGTGGGCCAGAAGGAATGGTGCAAGCTCTGGGCGCACGCGCAAACGGAATACGGCTCCAGCACGCCACACCATGAATACGCCCCGGTTGCGGATTACGCGCATAGTGGCCACCAATAACATCTGGCAGCACATCTATTTCTATTGTGGCCTCTTGCATAAGCAGCACATCGGGCTTTTCGGCCTCAATAAGGGCAGCAATGTCATGCACTGTTGCCCCGGTACGCCGCAACAGATTCCAACTGATAATCCGCACGCCCTCCATATCACAGGACACAAAGGAATGGGCTGACTTGCGACGCGCAAACTCAACCAGCCGAGAGAGTGGACGCCTCATGATGTCAGAGTCCTTTTTTCATCCTGCGCAAGAGGTTGCGCGGCTTCATCCGCTGCAAATTCTGTTGTGAGTGTAAAGCCTATAGCCAGCAGAATTGGCCCCAGAAAAATGCCTACACCACCAAAGGCCAGTAGGCCGCCAATGACGCCCAGCACTGTCAGCAAATAAGGAAGCTTACTGCCGCGTGCAATAAACAGCGGGCGAATAAGGTGATCTGCCCCTGATATAATCAAAACACCATAAAGCAGCAGTAAAATGCCTTTTCCTGGGTGGTGCATACCAAACAGCCATAGCGCGGCAGGTATCCACACCAAAGGAGCACCTATGGGAAAAACCGCCAGAAATGCCGCCAGCACACCCAAAATAACGGCTTCTCCAACTCCTAGCAGCCACAGGCCCAAACCTGTGAGAATACCCTGTATGATCGCGGTGCCTAAAATGCCATATACTGTTCCGCGTACTGTGCTGCCCACTATATGCAGATGCCGCCCAGCTTGATGCCCTGCAATACGCACCATAACGGCTTGCACCGTATCCCATAACATGGGGCCGCTCAGCCAGAAAAAGAAGGCAATAAACAGCGCCATAACCAGATGCAGGGCTCCATTGGCCATGCGCATCAACACTTCAAGGAGAGATTGAATAATCTCACCCGCATAGGGGCGCAGTTCATCCCCCACAGAGCTGATGTTGCGGCTCCAGCGTTCCCAATGATGGCTGATATCAGGCCCAAATGCGGGCAGCGATGTTATCCAATGGGGGAGGGGAGGCAGTTCATGAATAGTGCCAACAAACGCCATAACCTGCCGCGCCCAGCGCGGGCCGGATGATACGCAGGCAGATGCCAAAAATGCCAACGGCAACACTACGCCTACAGCGCACAGCACTGTCATAGTCAGGCTGGCCGCATTTGGCCCCATGCGCCGCCGCAAATGCTGGAACAATGGCCACGTTGTATAGGCCAGCACGCCCGCCCATAACAGGGCGGAAGAAAAGGGTGCAAGCACCAGCACACACCCATACGTAATGCCGCCCAAAAGCAGCAGCCGCATGATGCGTTCGGTAGAAGCGGGCTGACCAGTTGCCATTCCGCCATTAAATCATGAAATCCGGTTTTTGTCTGGTGTGAAAACAAAACTTCTTTATGCACAGCCAACATAACGCACCATGATGTTTTGTTTGCCAGCCAGACAGGGCTGTGTGATCTTGACCGTAGAATATTCAAAATCACAATGGGTCAGGCAGCCGATATGTCACCTCTTATTTCCACACAAAAACTGGCTGAAATGCTTGGTACGCCCGGTGTGCATCTGCTGGATGCCACCGCTCTGTTGCCCGGAGAAACCATTAACCCGCAGCAAAGCTTTGCTTCAGCGCATATTCCCGGCAGCCGGTATTTTGATATCGAACTGTTTTCTGACCCAGAAAGCGTATTGCCGCATACAGCCCCTTCTGCTGCGCGGTTTAGCCACCTGTTCGGCAGGCTGGGCGTAACCGCGCAAGATACAGTGGTTTTTTATGATCAGGGCAATGTTGCATCGGCTTGCCGCGGGTGGTGGCTCACACGCCTGTTTGGGCATGAACGCAGCTTTATTCTTGATGGTGGGTTGCTAGCATGGGTACGTGGTGGGCACCCAACAGAAGCAGCAGCCCCTAGCGCAGCGTTGCCCGCGCCCTATCAGCCACGCACATGCTATACGCGTATTGTAGGGTTAGGAGACGTGCTGGATGTTGTAAAACACAATACACGCCCTATTCTGGATGCCCGCAGCGCTGCCCGTTTTTATGGTGAAACCCCAGAACCACGGCCCAATGTTGCCTCTGGCCACATGCCAGGCGCACGCAGCCTGCCGTATAAAAACCTGCTGAATACAAAAGGGCAGTTTTTATCCCCAGAACAGTTGCACGCTCTATTTGCGCAAGCAGGTATTACGGAATCTGATGCCCCCATAACCACCTGTGGCTCTGGTATGACAGCAGCAGTGCTCACGGCAGGTCTGGCTATCGCCGGGCTTAATATGGGCGCCTTGTATGATGGATCTTGGGCAGAATGGGGTAGCTTCCCCAATGCGCCCGTAACAGTGGAACACACAGCATGACAGACGAAAACAGGGTTTCCGCCGGTTGGCTGAAATTGGCATCCTCCCTCAGCCATGTTGCCCGCCCACAAGCGGCAGAGGCAGGAACTTATGTAAACCTGCCTCTGGAACGTGGCTCTACCGTTGTGTTTCCGTCCTTGGACGCCATGCAGCAAACAGGCCGCAAACGATATGAGCATGTGAGTATTTATGGGGCTATGGGCTCTCCCACCCAGCACGCGTTGGAAAAGGCTATTGCAACCATAGAAGGCGGTACAGATACACAAATTGTCTGCTCTGGCTTGGCTGCCTGCACCACACCGCTTCTGGCTTTTCTAAAAGCAGGAGATCACTGCCTGCTGGCCGATAACGTATATGGCCCAACCCGACGCTTTGCAGAAAACATGCTCAAGCGCTTTGGTGTGGAAATTTCCTATTTTCCACCTTGCGCGGATGCCGCAACCATAACCGCCCTGATGCGCCCCAATACACGCGTGGTGTTTACAGAAAGCCCCGGCAGCCACACGTTTGAGGTGCAGGATGTTGCCATGCTGGCAGAAATTGCCCATGCGCATGGGGCCTTGTTATTTTTTGATAATACATGGGGCTTTGGCATTTTTGCGCCATTCAAGCATGGTGTAGATGTTTCCATTCAGGCGCTTACAAAATACCCGGCAGGCCATTCAGATGTCATTGCAGGGGCCATTACCGTTGCGGACACGCGCCTGTGGCATACCTTGCGCGATGCGGCCATTCAGATGGGGCAAGTGGCCGGGCCAGATGAATGTTGGCTTACGCTACGCGGCCTTCGCACTATGGGCGTGCGGTTGGCCCAGCAGGCAAAATCTGCCTTGCAGATTGCCAAATGGCTGCAAACCCGGCCGGAAGTGGCCCGCGTGCTGCACCCTGCATTACCAGAATGCCCCGGCCATACATATTGGAAACGCGATTTTACCGGAGCAGGCAGCCTATTTGGCGTTGTGCTGAAAGCCGATTACACAGCGCAAGATATGCAGCGCATGATTGATGCCTTGAATATGTATGGCATTGGCGCCTCTTGGGGCGGATATGAAAGCCTGATTCTGCCGACTACTGGCGGCATTACCCGAAGCAGTGAATCCCCTGTGCAGGACGGCCCCGCCTTCCGCCTTCAGATTGGATTGGAAAGCCCGGATGATCTGATTGCTGATCTAGAACAAGGCCTGCAAGTGCTACCCGGTAAGTAACCAAGAAAACCATAGCTATCACAGCCGGGGTTAATGAGCAGAACTCCGGCTGCGATAGGTAGCTGCTTCTGCCACATGCTGAGGCTGAATATCTGCTTCAGCAGCAAGATCAGCAATGCTGCGCGCCACGCGTAACATGCGCGTATAGCCGCGTGCTGAAAAACGAAATCTGGCCGCTATAGCTTGCGCCATATTCTGCGCTTCTGCCGATACGCACAAATCTTCCAAAGCGGCTTCTGCATTTTTGCGCACACCTTGCCTCTCTGACTGCATCTGGCGGGCACACCGCACACGCTCTGCTACTGTTGCACTGTTTTCTCCCGGAGGACCGGCCATATATCCCAGCGGTTCATAGGGCTGCATAGCAAGATGCATGTCTATTCTGTCCAACAAGGGGCCAGAAAGACGGTTCATGTAATCCTCACCACAGCGCGGGGCTTTTCTGCATTCCCGGCTGGCATCACCCAGATAACCGCAACGGCAGGGGTTCATGGCCGCAATAAGCTGAAAGCGGGCAGGGTAGGTGACATGCACGGCAGCACGTGCAATGCTGATCTGGCCAGTTTCCAACGGTTGCCGCAGCGCTTCCAAAGCAGAACGAGAAAACTCTGGCAATTCGTCCAGAAACAGCACACCCCGATGCGCCAAACTAATTTCGCCCGGCCGCGCACGCGCACCTCCGCCTACCAAAGCAGGCAGGCTGGCTGAATGATGCGGATCACGAAATGGAGGACGTCTGATAGGCCGACCGCCTACCAGCAAGCCCGCCGCGCTATAAATGCGCGAGACATCCAAGCTTTCCACCACAGAAAGATCTGGCAACAGGCTAGGCAAACGCGCTGCCAGCATGGATTTACCCGCACCCGGCGGCCCGCTTAACAAGAGGGAATGTCCGCCTGCCGCTGCAATTTCCAGCGCGCGACGGCCTGTTTCCATCCCGCGTATATCTGACAGATCGGGTTCAGATACTGGCTCATCTTCCTGCGCGGAAAATATTGGGGGAGATAAAACCTGTAGCCCGTTAAAATGGTTGATAAGCGCCAGCAAATCTGGTGCGGCCAGAATGGAAATATCTCCACCACACAGGGCTTCCTGCCCCTGCGCCGCAGGGCACACCAAACCCAGATTCATGGAAGATGCTTCCAGAGAAGCAGAAAGCACACCCGCAACAGGGTTAAGCCGTCCATCTAGGGAAAGTTCACCTAAAGCGGCATAACGCGCCACTTCCTCACCCGGTATCACGCCCATGGCGGTAAGCAATGCCAACGCAATGGGAAGATCGAAATGAGATCCTTCCTTGGGAATATCCGCAGGAACCAGATTAACCAGAATACGCTTGGCGGGCAGCGCAAGCCCAATGGAAGTAAGTGCCGCACGCACACGCTCGCGCGCTTCTGCCACGGCTTTATCCGGCAGGCCAACCATTAAAAAGGCTGGCAAACCGCTGGAAATTTGCACTTCCACCCAAACGGGGCGGGCTTCTATGCCGCAAAAAGCAAAGCTTCGGATGCGGGAATTGAGTATTCCCGCCCCGATAGACACGCTTATTTACCTTTGTAAATCAAGCGTGCGCGGATTGTGCCTTCCAGCCCGCGCAATGCCTGCAAAAGACGATCATCCAGTTCCGTGCTGCCGCCGGTATCGGCTTCAATCACCACGTAACCGATTTCTCCATCCGTCTGCAAAAACTGCGCCGTAACGTTGCAATCTGCATTCATGAAGATTTCGTTCAGGCGCATCATCATGCCCGGCACGTTGCGATGCGCATGCATAAAGCGGGTGCCACGTGGGCTTTGCGGCAACTGTACGCCGGGGAAATTCACGGAACCAAAGGTGGACCCCACATCGGAATATTCCACCAGCTTACGCGCCACTTCCACGCCAATGCGTTCCTGCGCTTCCACGGTGGAACCACCAACATGCGGGGAAAGAATAACGTTATCCAGCCCCTGCAATGGTGTTTCCAGCTTGTCGTTCGGGCCTTTGGGTTCCTTGGGGTACACATCAATAGCGGCACCCAGCAGATGGCCGCTTTTCAGCGCTTCTGCCAAGGCATCCAGATCAACCACGTTGCCGCGTGCGTTGTTGATGAGGAAAGATCCTTTCTTCATCGCCTTGATCTGGGCTTCACCCATCAGGTTCTTGGTTGTGGGCAACTGTGGCACGTGCAGGCTCACCACATCGCTCTGCCCCAGCAGGTCTTCCAGCGTTTCTACTGGTAGCGCATTGCCGTGGCCCAGTTTGTCCACCACATCGTAATACACCACGCGCATGCCAAAGGCTTCTGCCAGCACAGAAAGCTGGGAGCCAATGGAGCCATAACCGACAATACCCAGCGTTTTGCCGCGCACTTCCCAGCTATTATGAGCGGATTTAGACCATTTACCCTCATGGCATTCCACAGAGCGGGGGAAAATGCGGCGCATGAGCATAACAATTTCGCCCATCACCAGTTCCGCCACGGAACGTGTGTTGCTGTAAGGTGCGTTAAAAACGGGAATACCGTTCATACGCGCGGCTTCAAGATCAACCTGATTGGTGCCGATACAGAAGCAGCCAATGGCCATAAGCCGGTCTGCGCCATCCAGCACGTCCTTTGTCAGCTGCGTGCGGGAACGAATGCCGACAATATGCACACCTTCCAGCGCTTCTTTGAGGGCATCCCCCTCCAGCGCGCCTTTATGACGCACAACGTTTTCATAACCGCTGGCCTTAAGAAGGGCGACGGCACTGTCGTGGATACCCTCCAGCAGCAGAATGCGGATCTTGTCCTTGGGGAGAGACAGGTGCGTGCTTGTGCTCATGTAGAACCGACCAAATAGCTGTTGTGCCGAGCCGCAGACCTATCTCAAAAACCACAAAATTGATAGGGCTGCCGCATGAGAGATAAAGAAATGACGCCGAAATCTAGCGATCTGCCTGCAAAGTTGCCACGGCTTGCTGATGCAGGGGGGCCGAACCCGCAGCTAGAACTGTGCGGTCTCCATCCATCCGCAAGGGCGTACCGTCCCACGCCGTTATGGTGCCACCGGCACCTTCAATAACAGGTACAAGGGCGGCCCAATCCCACGGATTCATGTCACATTCGGCTATCAGGTCAATCTGCCCCAAAGCCAGAAGACCATAGGCGTAGCAATCCCCCCCCCATGTCATGCGTTTGGCGCAGGCTTTTAGGGTTTTCCAACCTGTATGCGGGGCCAGTTCCAGCATTTCGGGGGAGGTGCAGGACATTTCTGCTGCTTCTAACGCCACGTTCTGGCGTGTAGCAGGGCGTCCGCCCAGAGGTGAAAAAAACTGCGTAGGCTGGCCCTTCACGCCCAACCAGCGCTCATCCAGCACCGGCTGATCCAACAGCCCAAGCACCGGCACGCCATGATGGCAAAGGGCAATAAGCGTACCAAACATGGGCCGCCCCGTTACAAAGGATCGCGTACCATCAACTGGGTCCAGCAGCCATTGCCACGGAGCCGCTGCGTTTTCATGGCCAAACTCCTCACCAAACACGCCATGATCTGGCAAGCGCTCGGCCAGAATGGCGCGCATCACCCGTTCCGCACTGCGATCCGCAATGGTTACGGGGCTTTCATCCTTTTTATCGTCCACCGCCACATCTCGTCGGAACCACGGGCGAACAACCGTGCGGGCGGCATCTGCCATCATGGTTGCTACATCTGTAAAAAGGCCGAGTTCTTCCGAATGTGTCATGGTGTGCATCCTGCCTGTGCGGGCGCAGCCTGCCCGCCGAGAGTATGAAGAAATGCAATAACATCTGCCCGCTGGGCGGGATCAGGTATGCCGGTGAGTGACATACGTGTACCGGGCGCAAAGCGGGCAGGGGCCATAAGCCAATCTGCCAGCATCTGGTCTGTCCAGTGTTGGCCTGCATGCTGCTGCAAAGCCGTAGAATAAGTGTAGCCAGCGCAGGATGCCACAGCACGCCCTGCAACACTGGCCAGCGGTGGCCCAGCGTTTTCCGCAGATCCACCAGCCAAAGCGTGGCACTGTGCGCAAACCTGCCTTACGGTTGCGCCACCACGTTGCACATTGGCCTGCGCCATAAACGGAGCGATAGGTACAGGCTCCAACCCCGGCAAGGAAAAAGCAGGGCGGGCAGGGGTTGTATCTGGCACAGTACTGCGGGCGGCAAACACACATGTTGCCAACACTCCCGCACTTAATAAGGCGGAAACCGCTATTCTGTTCAGAAACCTACCATCCATGCCGGGAGGCACCTCACTTTCTGCCGGTTGCGTTTACCGTGCAGCTTTCATAAACTGCGCGCCGCTTTCAACCGGCTATAAGACGAGCCGCTTTTCGGAGCAAGCTGATGGTTTCTTCTCTTGTTGTCATACCTGCTCGGCTTGCTTCCACACGCCTGCCGGGAAAGCCGCTGGCAGACATTGCTGGCCGCCCCATGGTTCTACGTGTGTGGGATGCCGCCATGGCCGCCAATATTGGCCCGGTTGTGGTGGCCGCAGCGGATCAGGAAATTTATGATGCCGTAACCGCAGCAGGTGGCACCGCGATTCTAACAGATCCTGACCTCCCCTCCGGGTCAGACAGAGTATGGCAGGCCACTCAAGCCTTTGACCCCGATGACAAATATGATGTGCTGCTGAACCTGCAAGGTGATCTGCCGACATTTGAACCGCAAGCCCTACGCGCCGTTATGAGCGTTATGGCCAACCCGATGTACGATGTTGGCACATTGGTCGCACCTGTAACATCGGATGCAGAAAAAAACGCGGCTTCTGTGGTAAAGGTCGCCTGTGATTTTTCAGGGGATGCACAAATAGCGCCCGCTCTTTATTTTTCTCGCCAACCTATTCCATGGGGTGATGGGCCGCTATGGCACCATATTGGTGTTTATGGGTGGCGCAGAGCAGCTTTGGCACAATTTGTAGCCCTACCACCATCCGGTTTGGAAAAGCGGGAAAGTCTGGAACAGCTCCGTGCATTGGAAGCTGGCATGCGTATTGGCTGCACACGCCTTGCATCAGCACCATTTGGGGTGGATACACCAGAAGATCTGGAACGTGCACGCCGTGCATTTGGAGCATAATTGAGGCATGACACAAAAGGTTATCGCCTTTCAGGGCACACCGGGCGCGTATTCTGATCTGGCCTGCCGTAATGCCAAGCCGGGATGGAAAACCCTGCCATGCCGTACCTTTGCCGATGCTATTGATGCCGTGCATCAGGGCCGGGCAGAACTGGCCATGCTGGCGTGCGAAAACAGCTTGGCCGGACGTGTGCCTGATATTCATTCCCTATTGCCTGCTTCTGGCCTGCAAATTGTAGGAGAGCACTTTCAAAGGGTAGAACACTGCCTGCTGGTTGTGCCTGGCACGCGTATGGAGCAGGTGCGGCGTGTACATACCCACCCGGTAGCTTTAGGACAAATCCGAAACCTGATTCGTGATTACAATTTGGAACCTGTGGCCGAGTTTGATACGGCAGGAGCTGCGGAACTGGTAGCCCTATGGAAAAAACCGGAAGAAGCTGCTGTGGCATCTGCTCTGGCAGCAGAACTCTACGGGCTGGACATTCTTAAAAAGAATGTAGAAGACGCAGACCACAACACCACCCGTTTTTACATTACCTCCCGCACGGCAGATCGTCCGCCGGTTGAAACCCCTAATGTGATGACAACACTCATCTTCAGTGTCAAAAACCAGCCCGGCGCGTTGTATAAAGTACTGGGCGGTTTTGCCACCAACGGCGTTAACATGACCCGGCTGGAAAGCTACATGTCTGGTGAAACCTTTGCCGCCTCCCGCTTTTTGTTGGATGTTGATGGACATCCAGATGATATACGCTTGAGTAAAGCACTGGCTGAGCTTGATTTTTTTGCACAGAACACCACAATTCTAGGTGTCTACCCTCAATCGCCCTTCCGCCAGCATACCTCTGCCGAAGGGCAGGACACGCCGCGCAGTATGCCGGTACATGCCATTTCAGGATAAGTGACTGCCCATGTCTGATACCTTTTTCTCCGGGTCTATTACCGCGCTGATTACCCCCATGAACCGGGACGGCAGTCTGGATTTTGCCTCGTTCGAAAAACTGGTGGACTGGCAGATCCGTGAGGGAATATCTGCCTTATGCGCCGTTGGCACAACGGGAGAAAGCCCAACCCTTTCTCATGCTGAACACCACGCGGTTGTAGAACGCACCATTAAAGTATCAGCGGGCCGCGTTCCTGTTATTGCGGGTGCGGGATCAAACAGCACATCCGAAGCCGTAGATCTGGCTCAGTACGCAGAAAAAGCTGGAGCAAGCGCTGTATTGGTAGTGGCGCCTTATTATAACAAACCCATGCAGGAAGGGCTTTACCGGCATTACATGGCTATTGCGGATGCCATTTCTATTCCGGTTATTCTTTACAATATTCCGGGCCGTTCCATTGTTGATATCAGCGTAGAAACAATGGCGCGTCTGGCACGGCACCCAAATATTATTGGTGTAAAAGATGCCACAGCCAACCTTCTGCGCCCATTGCAGGTGCGCCGCGCCGTAGAAAAGCGCTTTAACCAGCTTTCTGGGGAAGATGGTACCGCTGTGGCGTTTTTGGCTGCCGGGGGCGATGGCTGCATTAGTGTAACCGCCAATGTTGCGCCTGCTTTGTGTGCCAATGTGCAAAAAGCATGGCAGGAAGGCCGCGTGCAGGATGCCATTGCTATTCAGGATAAGCTTTTGCCTTTGCATGATACGCTTTTTTGTGAAAGCAATCCGGCTCCGGCCAAATACGCCGCCAGCCTGTTAGGGCTGGCTGGTGAAACCTGCCGCCTACCGCTTGCCCCCCTCACCGAACCTTCTCGCGAGAAGGTTCGTGCGGCCCTTGTTGATATCGGGCTACTAAACTGATGAGTTCAAAATCGGGAAAATCTGCCAAAAGTTCCATGATCTCTCATGGCATGGTGGCGCAAAACCGTAAGGCGCGCTTCAATTATAATATTCTGGAAACCATTGAAGCTGGGCTTGTACTAAGAGGTGCCGAGGTTAAAAGCCTGCGCCTTGGCCGTGCCACCATTAACGAAGCCTTTGCTGGTGAACGGGATGGATCACTATGGCTGTTTAACAGCTATATTCCTGAATATCAGGGGGGCGTTCTTTCCCGTTTTGATACGCGTGCACCACGTAAATTACTGATGCACCGGAAGGAAATGCGTAAGTTTATAGGCGCCATTGCCAAACAGGGCGCAACTTTGGTGCCATTGAATGTGCATTTTAATGAGAGAGGCTTGGCTAAAGTTACGCTTGGCTTAGGCGTTGGCAAAAAAACCCACGACAAGCGGCAGAGCATTGCAGACAGAGATTGGCAGCGTGATAAAGCGCGCTTAATCCGAAATAAGGGGAAAGGGGACTACTAAACGTTCCCGTCCACTTTATAAAAACGGACACAATCTCAAGCTAGAACCCATAAAAAAACCCCGGCATAACCGGGGTTTTTTCTTGAAACCTAATTCTAAAATCAGGATCAGGCCGGAGAAACTTCAGCAGCTTCTGGGCCTTTCTGGCCCTGAACCACCTTTACGTTTACACCCTGACCTTCGTTCAGTGCGCTCAGGCCAGACCGTTCAAGAGCAGAAGCGTGAACAAAAATGTCCTTACCGCCGCTTTCCGGTGTGATGAAGCCAAAACCTTTGACAGAGTTGTACCATTTTACGGTACCACGTGTGTCTTCAGCCATGGACAGATCCGGGGCAGGGCGGCCAGCCGGACGGCTGCCAAAACCGGGGCGCGGTGCACGGGGGCGTTCTGGCTGGGCGGTGCTTTCGTCAACGGAAATAACTTCCGCAACCTGGCGACCTTTCGGGCCCTGGCCAATCCGTACAACCAGTGTCGCACCCGGGCTTACACCCTGATGGCCTGCCTGAGAGAGTGCATTGGCGTGCAGGAATACATCACCGGTGCCATCTGCCAGTTCAACAAAGCCGAAGCCTTTTTCGCTGTTGAACCATTTAACAGTTGCACCAACTTCCGGCCCGGAAGCCACAACCTGCGGACCACCAGCGCCACGGCGCGGTGCAAATCCACCACGGTCACCGCCACCAAAAGCAGGGCGCTCACCAAAGGAAGGCATGGACATGTAATCGTCATCAAATCCGCCGCGGCGAGGAAAACGAGAGCTGCGGTCGGTCCTGTTACTTTTCAACGGTCTTGATCCTGGAGTACGGAGAAGGCTGAAGCTTCTCCCGATATTGAAAAACGGGCAGTTTGCCGGAATGGGTTGACAGGTTTACGTAATTTGAAGAAAACGCCACCGTTCCCGTTCCTGAAAGCTGCAAATGCGCCCACTGTTTCCGTAGCACAGCCAACAGCGTGCGACTATAGGAAAGCATGAAATTGGCGGGAGTTTCACACACTTTTCTTGATCTCACAGTTATGTGATACCTTTGCGCCCATAGAGGTCTGACGTTGGCATGATAGCCACAGCCAGACAGGATAAGGGGAAACGGGCTTTCTTGTGCGGGTATTATCCATTAAGAACAGCCTAGAATCATGCCCGCACATGGCCAAATGGAAGAAAAAGCATGCCCGTAGTTTTAAAACGGCTTCGCGCACGGCGCCTTGCCCTTGCGTCTCTTATGCTGGCAGGGGCATCCGTGTGTTCTCTTTCTTCCGCCAAAGCGACTCCTGCCTCTGACAACAAAGGCACATGGACCCTTCAGGGTGAGAACGATGCCATCACCACCCTAAAAGGCACATCGGACCAATATTATACCAGTGGCCTGCGTTTTAACTGGACATCTGGCACCAATACGCTGCCCACCCCCATTGCCGCCATTAACAAGGCCATTTGGGGGGAAGGCGTGCAGCGTATTAGCATTGGCCTGCAACAGCTTATCTTCACGCCACGCAATACACAGGTTTCCAGCCCGTGGGCTCCGGGGCAGGCTCAAACTGCGCGTATTAATGACAGGCCTTATTCCAGCCTGCTGCTGGGCACCGTGAATCTTATTAATGATACGGACAGAACCCGCAGCGTATTTGGCATTCAGTTTGGTATTATGGGGCCGGGCGGCTTGGGCGAGCAGCTCCAGAATGGATTCCACGGCCTGATTGGTGATACCAAAAACCAGGGCTGGTCTCATCAGCTTAAAAATCAGCCCATCTTTCAGGTGCAAGGCGGGCGTATCTGGCGTTTGCCTTTGGCGCATGTGTTTGGCGTAGAGTTTGACATGCTGCCATCTGCTGCCGCCGCCATTGGTGATTATCAGATTTATGGCCGCATTGGTGATGTGTTCCGGATCGGGCAGGGGCTGGATAGTGATTTCGGCACACCCACCATTCAGGCTTCCGGCACAGATGGTACGGATGCCTATAAATCGCGGCGTCCCTTTTCATGGTACATCTTTGGTGGCGTAACGGGTGAAGCCGTTGGGTATGATGCCTCATTGCAAGGCAACACCATGCGCAGCAATTCCCTACACGTGATTAAAAAGTGGGATGTGGGTGAAATTCATGCCGGTTTGGCCTTCATGTTCTGCGGTTTGCGCATTTCCTACAGCCAGGTTTGGCAGACGCAGCAGTTCACCACAGCCAAGTCTGGCCTGTTTAACTATGGTTCATTAATGGTTTCGGCAAAGTTCTGATTCTTTTTCCTGCACCACAGAAAGTCATTTGCACAAAAAACAGGCATAAAAATTGTGCACTTTGTGTGCGTTTGTGTTTTTTTCGTCACGAAGCCTCAAACCTGCCTGCTTTTGAGGCGTTAACATTCGTTTTCTCGTAGCGTAGCGCGCTGCAGCTCTTTTACACTCCAAACATCAAGACCGAACCGGGATTGTCAGGGGATAAAAGAAACCATGCCGCGCACAACAGCATCTTCTCAGCAACACACCTGCCAGATCATTCCATTCCAGATGGAAATCACATCCCGCCAGCAGGCTTACCTTACCCGTTGGGTGCAGGCTGCTCAGCCCATGGGCATTTGCGATGCAGATGTTTTTGTGTCTGAACAGAAGCAGGCCGGCATTTCTGCTGGTTACGTTGTGGTATGGGTGCGCGAAACTCCAGATCCTGCTTACCAGATTTACTGCCACGGCAACCGCTGGATTGTTATGGATGCTATCCGTGATAATAAACTGGGCAGCTTCAACACTTTTGCAGATGCCTTGAACATGATCCGCCCCGTCATGCCGCGCGAACAGGGCATTGTTGCCGCTTAAACACCCCTGTTTAAGTTATGCATTCCGGTTGGCCGCCTTCTTCCCTTCCAAGGGAAGGGCGGCTTTTTTTTGCCCTCAGCCTTGCACCCAATCATTAAGAAATCCTGTTATTTCCATTTCAGGGATTGCCTCATGGGTTTCTCCTGCTGCAAGGACTACGCAGACCATCACCAGTTCGAGTAGATCTGAAAGGATCCTGAGATGACAAGCCTGACCCTCGCATACCCCGAAACCACCGTGCATGAGGCTACGGCAGCAGCAATCATCCGCGTTCTGGAAGCCAATGATGTAGAGCCGGATATTGTAACCGGCCCTAAAGACGTGCTGACAGACATGCTCAAAAAGGGTGAGGTTGATTTTTACGTTTCTGCATGGCTGCCGGATGAAGATGCGAGCATGCTGGCCCCCGGTATTCTTCCGCTTGGCAATCTGTTTCGTCCCGCAGCTCATTGCTGCATTTCTGCAGAAGATACGCCGCTGACATCTTTGGATGACGTAGCACAGGCTGGGCCAGAACTTTCCCGCACGATTATCACGCCTGAATCTTTGCAAAAACACATGGAAAAAGTGTTGCAGCAGTATGGGCTGGATACCGCCGGCTTCAGCCTGAAAGTGTTGCCGGATGAAGAAGCACTGGCAGAACTGAACGCTGCCCTCAAGCGGGAAGAACTGGTGCTGATGCCACTGTTTCAGCCTTGCTTTCTGTTCCACATTGGCGGTTTCCGTATTCTGAACGATCCCAAAAATGCACTGGGGGGCGAACAGGACGCGCGCATTCTGATCCGTGCAGAAATCAAGGATGAAATGGAGCAAGATCTTCTGGACGAATTGGATGAGCTGATGCTCAGCGCCAAAATTATCAGCGCCATGGATTACGCCATGCGTGTTGAAGGCATGACAGCCGATGAAGCAGCAGAAGCCTGGCAGCGCGGCAAACTGCTGCCCCGCTAAGGAAAGGCCGCGCCAGCATGACAGATCAATCCCCCGCCGATACGCACGATTCCAGCCTAGCCGCCCAATATGAGGCGTATCCATACCCAGAAAGAAACCCGCAGGATGAGGCCAAGCGCCTTTTAATAGGCAGCCCCAGCCATTTGCGGGAAATTGACTACTGGGTTTTTGGTGCCAAACGGCCGCAAAGCCAGCCTTTGCGGGCATTGGTGGCAGGGTGCGGCACCGGGGATGGTGCCATTATGCTGGCAACACACCTGCAACGTGCCGGACGCCCCGGTGAGGTTGTATGTGTAGATCGCTCCCAAAAGGCGCTTTCCATTGCGCAAGCGCGGGCGCAAACGCGGGAGCTGGCAAATATCCGCTTCATTCAGGGCTCTCTGACAGAACTGGATGCGCTGGATCTGGGCCTTTTTGATTATATTGATTGCTGTGGCGTACTGCATCATCTCCCAGATCCTGATGCCGCATTAGCCATGTTAGAAAAACACCTCGCACCCGGTGGTGGCATGGGGCTGATGGTCTATGCACCTTATGGGCGCACAGGTGTTTACATGGTGCAGGATGCGCTGGAAAAAATTGCGCCTCATTCCGAATCTCCTCAAACACGGCTCGATATGGCACGCCGCGTGATGCGCACGCTGCCTGCCACTGCGTGGTTGCGGCAGAACGGCAACTTTGGAGATCACCTTTCTGGCGGTGATGCAGGCTTATACGATCTGCTGCTGAACCCAAGAGACCGCGCTTATACCGTTACAGAGTTTTTAGATTTTCTGGGCAAAGCAGGGCTGGAACCTTCCTGCTTAATGGAACCGGCACGGTATGATCCAACCCTGTTTTTGCCAGATCCACGCCTGCGCGCGCGCATAAGCAGCCTGCCGTGGCAACAGCAGGCTGCCATAGCGGAAGACCTTGCAGGTAATATGCCCACTCATGTTGCTTATGTTGTCCGCAAGGGCGCACGCATTACGCCGCCAGACCCCATGAATTTTTCTGCCGTGCCAATCATGCGTGAAATACCGGGGGTAGAATTGGCCAAGCAGATGCAGCCAGACCACACGCTGCCTTTTGCTTTTGGCACATTGGTTGTACCCATTCCCTTGCCACCACAAATGCGCGGCATCCTGCCCCTGATTGATGGTGAACGTACTGTTGGTGCTTTGGCAGAAGCCGTGGCACCTCGCGGTATTTCAGAAAACAAATTTCGCAAAGTGTGGGCAGAAGGTTTTACTACTTTGGAACGGCTGAACCGCGTGCTCTTACGTCCACCGGCTTAAAAACATTCTCTGCGGGAAAGAGATTTGAAATGTCAGCACTGCCCGTCATTATTTTTGGTGCAGCCCTCAACCCGGATGGCAGCCCGTCTGTTGCGCTGTTAAACAGAGTGCATTCTGCGCTTATGTTTGGCGCTGCGCATGAGCCTGTTATGTATATTCCTACAGGTGGCGTGCCACAAAATGGCCAGACGGAAGCAGACGTTATGGCCGCCTGCCTGTTAAAGGCTGGTATTGCTCCAAAATATATTCTGCCCGAGCCCACGGCAGGTACGTTTGATTCCGCTGTTGCTTGCACGCATCTGCTACGCCGGGCAGGGTATCTTACGGCTCAGCCCATAGCGGTTGTTTCCAGCCCTTTGCACCTGCCTCGCTGTGTTTTGCTCATGCGTCTTGCGGGGTGGAAAGTGCAGTCCGTGCCATTTTTACGTGCTCAGCCGCATGTTCCCAACATGCGCAAAAAACTCCTACGTATCGCGCATGAATGCCTTGCCCTGCCTTGGGATGCACTGCTTGTTCTGGGCTGGCGTATTGTGCGGCGTTAAACTGCGCCGTATTCTGCTCCCGATTTCCTGCCGGTCTGCGTTTTGCGTGGCTTCCTTTTTATGGGCCGCCATATTGCGCAAAGCATAGAAAGCAGCCCGTGCAGTTCATGATCTTGCCAAAGCAGGTGGCTTCCATCCGTTTGGCAAGGAAAAATTTGGAACAGTGAGTATCATGGCCGTTTACGCATTTGTTTTTCCCGGACAGGGCAGCCAGTCTGTTGGCATGGGGCAGGAGCTTGCAGAGGCTTTTCCTGCGGCGCGTTCTGTTTTTGAAGAAGTTGATGACGCCCTGGGCGAAAAACTCTCCAAAATCATTTTTGAAGGCCCGATAGAAAGCCTTACCAGCACAGAAAACGCTCAGCCTGCACTTATGGCTGTGTCCATGGCTGTTCTGCGGGTTCTGGAACAGGATGGCGGTTTGGATCTTGCTGGCAAAGTTACGTTGCTTGCTGGGCATTCTCTGGGGGAATATTCTGCTCTGGCCGCGGGGCGTGCCTTTGGTGTGGCAGAAGCCGCACGCCTGCTACGGCTGCGCGGGCAGGCCATGCAGAAAGCCGTTCCCGCTGGGGAAGGCGGCATGGCGGCCCTGATTGGCGTAACATTGGCACAGGCAGAAGATATCTGCACCAAAGCCTCTGCCAAAGGCGATGTAGAAATTGCCAATGATAACGGCAGCGGCCAGATTGTTATTTCCGGCAAGATTGCAGGTATTGATGAAGCCATTGCTATCGCCAAAGAATTGAAGATCAAGCGCGCACTCAAGCTGCCGGTTTCTGCACCATTCCATTCTTCGCTCATGAAGCCAGCAGAAGATGTGATGGCCGAAGCATTAGCCAAAGCTGACATTACCGCCCCGATTGTGCCCGTAATTGCCAACGTAACAGCCGAGCGCGAAACGGATACCGATACGATTCGGCAAAATCTGGTGCGTCAGGTTACTGGCCGTGTGCGCTGGCGGGAAAGTGTGGCCGCTATGGTCGGCATGGGTGTGGATACATTTGTAGAAATTGGTGCAGGCAAGGTGCTTTCTGGCTTGGTGCGGCGCATTGATTCCGAAGTATCTGGCCTTTCTGTGGGCACGCCAGCCGATATCGAATCTTTCCTGAAAACTTTGTAAAAACAGCGGGTAAACAAAAATTATGTTCAAACTGGACGGAAAAACCGCACTGGTTACAGGCGCAACAGGCGGTATTGGCAGCGCCATTGCGCGTTTGCTGCACGCACAGGGTGCAAAGGTTGTGCTGTCTGGCACGCGTGAAGCCGTGTTGCAGAAGCAGGCGGAAGAACTGGGGGAAGGGCGTGCATTTTACGTGGCTGCCAACCTTTCTGATCCAGCAGAAGCCGATGGCCTTATTGCCAAAGCGGAAGAAGCTGCTGGGGCGCCTGTTGATATTCTCGTCAACAACGCGGGCCTTACGCGCGATATGCTGGCCCTACGCATGAAAGATGAAGACTGGGATCAGGTTCTAAACGTTGATCTGTCCTCTCCTTTCCGGCTGTGCCGTGCCGCACTTAAGGGCATGCTGCGCCGCCGGGCAGGGCGTATTATCAATATTTCCTCTGTTATCGGTTCCACCGGCAATGCTGGGCAGGCCAACTATGCGGCTGCAAAAGCAGGCATTGTGGGCATGAGCAAATCCTTGGCGCAGGAAGCCGGTTCGCGTGGCGTTACGGTAAATGTTGTGGCCCCAGGCTTTATTGTTACCCCCATGACAGACGTTCTGCCCGATGCGCAAAAAGAAAAACTGCTGGGTGCGATTCCACTGGGCCGCCTGGGCCAGCCAGAAGATGTGGCTTCTGCCGTGCTCTATCTGGCATCAAACGAAGCCGCATGGATTACAGGCACCACGCTGCACGTAAACGGCGGCATGGCAATGGTTTAAGGGAGTTCTCCCTTAAATTTGGCCTCTAGAATGTCTGCGCAGAAGAGAGGGTGCAAAATACTTTCAGATGTGGCAGACAGACTATGCAAACACGCGCATAATCAAGGGGGCGGAAGAAAGACTTTTCCGGTTTGCCTTGGCTTGTGATGAAAAAACGTGCTAAGCGCCCGCAACCCCTGTTGCTGGGGAAGAATAACGGAAGCAGTGCTGTTTTCTATTCTTCCACCAATAGGGATTGTGGTAGAGCAGGCACCAGAACAACCTGCCCGCATGTAAAACCGGGCCTATGGGATACAAAGACAGATGAGCGAAATCGCTGATAAGGTTAAGAAAATCGTGGTCGAGCATCTCGGCGTCGAGGAAAGCAAGGTCACACCGGATGCATCGTTCATTGATGATCTGGGCGCTGACAGCCTTGATACCGTTGAGCTGGTGATGGCGTTTGAAGAAGCCTTCAATGTCGAAATCCCGGAAGATGCAGCGGAAAAAATCACCACCGTTAAAGATGCTATCGATTACATCGAAAAGCAAAAAGCTGCCTGATTTTCAGGTAATTTTGCGTTTAACGGAACTGTGGGTCCCTCTACTATTTGAGGGACCATATACGTGCAGAACAGGGAGCGGGCTGGTTTGTTGCAGTCGGCCGGAGTAAATTCTGGACGGAGACGGGTAGTCGTCACCGGAATGGGCATCGTCGGACCTCTGGGTCTGGGTGTTGAAAACGTATGGTCACGTCTGATTGCAGGCGAAAGCGGGATTGGTAGAATCACGCAGTTCGACCCAAGCGATCTGCCGGCCCATGTGGCTGGGGAAGTGCCGGAAGGGCCGACCGCAGAAGGAAAGCTCACACTTTCCGAGTGGATTTCCCCCAAAGACCAGCGCAAAATGGACCGCTTCATTCACATGGGGTTGGTGGCAGCAACGGAAGCGGTGGAGGATTCTGGTTGGAAACCCGAAACCGAAGAAGATAAATGCCGCACCGGTGTAATGATTGGCTCTGGCATTGGTGGTCTTCAAACCATCTATGATGCCTCCATTACCGTGCATGAAGGTCGGGCGCGGCGTCTTTCGCCGTTCTTTATCCCGTCCGCTCTCATCAACCTGGTTTCTGGCCATGTTTCCATCAAATATGGTTTTCAGGGGCCAAACCATTCAGTTGTTACGGCTTGCGCTACCGGCGTGCATGCCATTGGTGATGCCGCGCGCATTATCATGTTTGGTGATGCCGACGTAATGGTAGCTGGTGGTGCAGAAGCAACCGTTTGCCCGTTGGGCATTGCTGGCTTTTGCTCAGCCCGTGCGCTATCTACCGGCTTTAATGACACCCCCGGAAAAGCCTCCCGCCCATGGGATAAAGACCGTGATGGTTTTGTAATGGGTGAAGGTTCCGGCGTTGTGGTGCTGGAAGAATATGAACACGCCAAAGCCCGTGGCGCCAAAATTTATGGCGAAATTATCGGCTATGGCATGTCTGGTGATGCATACCACATTACCGCACCGGCAGAAGGCCATTACGGGGCATACCGTGCCATGCGCGCTGCACTGAAAAGTGCAGATCTTACCCCGGCAGACATCAACTATGTTAACGCCCACGGCACCTCCACCATGGCGGATGACCTTGAGCTGGAAGCTGTTGAACGCCTGTTTGGTGATGATGCCCGTAAGCTGGCCATGTCTTCCACCAAATCGGCCACAGGCCATTTGCTTGGCGCGGCTGGTGCAGTAGAAGCCATTTTCTCCATTCTGGCTATTCGGGACAACGTAGCGCCGCCTACGCTGAACTTGGATAACCCATCGCGTGAAAGCGTGATTGACCGCATTGCCCATACAGCGCAGCAGCGGGAAATCAACGTGGCTCTTTCTAACAGCTTTGGATTTGGCGGCACAAATGCCAGCCTGATCGTGCGTGGCGTCTAAACCAAAAAGAAAGCCTGCAAAACAGCCTGCCAAAAAAGGTCGTGCTGCCCTGAAATGGCTAGGGGGCCTGTTTCTTCTTTCTGCATTAGCAGGGGGAGGAACAGGTTTTTTTGCATGGTATAGCTATATAAAACCGGGGCTTTTGCCAGAAGCTACGGATGTTGTTGTGCCACACGGTGGTTACGCCAGCACCTTAAATGCACTGCAACACGCGCAGGTGCTGCCATCTGGCTGGTTCACAGATAAGCTGTTTGTCACGGCCATTTCTCTTACACGTAAAAGCGGCCAGCTACACGCAGCAGAACTGCATTTTCCGCAGCATGTTTCCATGCAGGATGTGCTGTTTATTCTGCGGCATGGTAAACCTGTTTTACATAAGCTGACCATTCCTGAAGGACTTTCTGCTCGTCAGATCCAAGCTGTTATTGCCTCTGCTCCTTTTTTAGAGGGCGAAACACCCTTGCCCACAGAAGGCAGCACATTACCGCAAACCTATAATTACCTGCGGAATAGCGAACGTGCGGATATTGTAAAACGTGCGCAAAACGCCATGCAAACGGCGCTAGATACTGTCTGGCAAAAGCATGATCCAGCCCTTGATGGCATGATACCATCCCCACAGCTTCTGCTTGTTCTGGCATCCCTGATAGAAAAAGAAACAGCCTTACCTGCAGAAAGGCCCATGGTTGCACGTGTTTTTCTAAACCGCTTGCAAAAAGGCATGAAATTGCAAACAGATCCAACCGTGATTTATGCCATAACACATGGTAACCCGCCGTTGGGCCGCGCACTTACGCGCACTGATCTTGCTACGCCAGACGCATATAATACATATGTTGTTACAGGGTTGCCTCCCGGGCCTATCTGCTCGCCCGGCATGTCCGCATTAGAAGCGGCAGCACATCCTGCCAGTGGAGATGCGCTTTTCTTTGTGGCCAATGGCAATGGTGGGCATAATTTTTCCACTACTCTGGCTGAACATAATCGGAATGTTTCTGCTTTTCGGCAGCATAATACGCATTAAGCGCCTTCCACCCCATAAGGGCAGAAAGCGCTTAATTTTTTAACCTAGAAAAAACTTATCTAGACGGGCTCAGGCTTTCCTGCTTGATGCCACCGCCACCAGATGCCCCAACGGTATCTGCGGCAAGAGCATCTGCATCGCTCTGAGAAACCGTGTTGCTGTTAGAGACACGTGAGGAAGAGGAAGACGCACCCGTGCTTTTTGCCATGGCGGCATAACGCATCAGCACACTCCTCAGGGGGTCTGCATCCGGGTTATTCACACGCATGCTTACAACAATATCTTCCGGGCCAATGCTTTGCTTGTAGTATTCCCGATTGGCATCACTGTTCACGGTCAGTTTGCTTCCCCCTAAGGAAGCACCAGCAAACACGCCCTGAGATTTCTGGGCAATCAGAATATCCGTGTTGCGTGCACCCGCATTCCCTTTAGCAACTGCCGTGCTCATGCTGGCAAAAGAGGCGCCTGCATTGGAAGAAAACTGGAACTGGCTATCCAGCAGAGCCTGCAAGCCGCGATCCGTCATGACAAAGAAAACTATCTCGGAACTCTGCACCCCAAATTGCAAACCGAACGATGCGGTGCTGAGGGTATAAAATGCCGGATCAGACCACGAGCCGCGCGCATCACGCGCCAGCAGCAGGCAGCCACCATGTGCGCCGCCAAATGCAATAGACATGCGGAACATATCTGGGCACACCATGACAGCACGCGCTTTAGCCAGATTGGTTACCATCGGACTTCGGCTGGTTGCGCCTACAAAAACATCCTGCACGCTCAGGGCTGCCTTATCAACCAGTGCCTGCGGCTTATCAGCCGCCTGAGCCGGCGCTGCAACACACAGAGAAAATGCTGCGGCCAAAGCCAAAGAAGCAGAAGAAAGATGAGTAACCAGACGCATGCCGGAATTCTCCACAATAAGCCGGTAAATATGATCTGCTAGAAAGCACGCTTTTGTGGCCGCAGAAAGGCCCTGCGTGCATGTTTTTCATTTATGCCAGCGGAATGGACACGGCCTCGGAAAGAGCCTGCGCAATATGCGGGTTTGCTGCCATAATTGTAGCTGGCCCTGTCAGCCCGCCTTCCTGCAGAAAAGGTGAAACTCGTGCGCCAGCTTCTGCCAGCAAGGGCAGGGCGGCAGCCACATCCCACAGGTTAATAACGATTTCAATATAGCCATCCAGCCGCCCGCTTGCCACGTCAGCCAGCGCTAGCGCACCACATCCGCCAGAACGCGGCATGGTGCCCATTGCCATAATGGCATCCATTTTTTCCATAAACACAGGTTTGGGCACTCTGTTGCTCCAGCCCATTTCAATCATGGAACTGGCAGGGTCCTTCACCGGAGAAGCCTGAATGCGCTTGCCATTCAAAAACGCGCCATATCCACGCAGGGCAGTATAGACCTCGCCCAAAGCGGGGGCATCAATCACACCCGCAACGGGTTCATCTCCATCCAGCAAGCCAAGAGAAATACACCACCGACAGCGACCGCGTGCATAGTTGGATGTACCATCAATAGGGTCCACCACCCAGCGCAGGCTGCCTGTGCGTGCCACGCCGCCTTCTTCCCCCTGGAAGCCATCATCGGGGAAAAGCGCTTTCATGCGGTTGGCAATAAAGGCTTCTACTGCACCGTCTGTTTCTGTCAGCCAGTCCTGCGCAGATTTTTGCGATGCCTGCGGCCCACCCGGTGGCGGACGCATAGCCATGGCCATCTGTGCGGCATCATGCACCACAGCCCGCGCGGCTTCCAAACGCGTGGCAAGGGCAGGGCTGGGTGAAGACATATTGCTGTAACTCCTGATAAAATAAGGCATTAAAGGCTGAGTACATCATACGCCTTTACAGGCAGCAAGACGAGCGCGCAGGCCTGCATTCGGCCTATGCCTTGCATGCACATGCCCAAAAAACTAGGCTTTGCGCTTATAAAGATCCTTGGGCCAACGCCGGTGTAACCACAGCCAGCTTTCTGGCTTGCGCCTTATCCATGTTTCAAGGCGATCATTAATCATCTGCGCTAATATGTGCAGATCCTGCTTGCGGTCTCCCGTATCTGGCAGGTCCAACGGTGGCTCAACCACAATACGCAACCGGGCTGGGCCAAGGCGCTCTACATAGCCGGGAATAACAGGGCAGCGATAACGTAGCGCCATAGCGGCAAGGGCAGGGGCTGTCATTGCGGGGTGGCCGAAGAATGAGACCTCAATGCCATCATTCATTTTCTGGTCAACCAGCATACCCAGCCTGCCACCCTTGGAAACGTAGGAAAGCGCCTCCCGCGCGCCTTTGGCACCTTTGGCAAATAGCGGCACAGGCGTGTTGCCCATGGCTTTATCACGCAACCGGCGGATCATGCCATCTATTAGCGGGTTGCCTGCTGCGCGGTAAAAAGAGGCAAAAGGCGTGCCATGCCGTGCAACACCGGGGGGCAGCATTTCCCAATTTCCGATATGGCCAGACACAAACAGAACAGATCCACCTTTGCGGGCCTGTTCTTCCAGATATTCTGCACCCTTAACCTCAAAACCGGGGCCAGAGCGCGTGTTTTCCTTCAAGGCCGCTATATGAGGCAGCTCTCCAACCGTGCGGCCGAGATTTTCCCACACACCATGCACAATCTGGCGCCGCTGTTGTGGGTTTAGCTCTGGCATAGCCAGTTCCAGATTGCGATATGCCACCCCAGAAACCGGCAGTTTAGGGCCAATAAAACGGCAGACACGCCCGGCAACATTGGAAGCGGCAGAAGGGCCTAGCCATGTAAGAAACTTTAGCAGACCACTTGCCAGAAGAGCTTCTGCCTGCATCAAAGTGGCTGTAAGGGCTTTGCTGCTCATCCTGCTGATCCATTCAGAAACTGGTTCAACAAGGCCTCAGGCGCGGCTGGGTTCTGCCACACCAGATCCACCCCTACGATAAGTACTTTCTGACGGAAATATTCAGGCAAACGCACGGCATCCTTGGGGTTTGTCACCAAACACGCCTGCAGAGAGACAGCCATATCTGCCAGACGCTTTAAATCTTTTTGTTTATAAAAATAATGATCAGGAAAGGCTACGGTCTGCGCTAATGTGATGTTGCTGTTTTTAAGCCCTTCAAAAAATTTTTCTGGCCGCCCCAGCCCCGCAAAAGCTACGCAACGTTGCCCTTGTAACGCGCTGACATTATCGGACTGTTGAAGTTCTGCCTGCATAACATGTGGCGCCACGTGCCCGAACCGCGCCAGAAATCCTGTTTTATCTGGCCCGATCAAAACTGTGGCCTGTGCACGCGCAAAAGCCTGCGCTGGCTGCTCTCTTAACGGGCCGGCGGGCAATACGTAACCATTGCCCAAGCCTACGCCACCATCCACCACCAGCAAGGACAGATTTTTGTAGAGGGATGGATTTTGAAACCCATCATCCATCAACAAGCAATCTGCGCCATGAGCCACAGCCATACGGGCGGAAGCCGCACGATCTGCGCCAACCCATACAGGGCAAAGCTGTGCCAGCAGCAAGGGTTCATCCCCCACATCCTGCGCGGTGTGCTGTGCCGGGTTTACTTGTGTTGTTGTGCGTAGGCGTCCGCCATATCCTCGCGTGAGAATGTGGGGCTTTTTACCACGACGGAGCAGGCGGGCAGCTAAATCCAATACAACTGTGGTTTTGCCTGCGCCACCTACAGAAATATTCCCGCAGCACAGCACGGGTACCGGAGCTGTCCAGCCCTGCTGGTGCTGCTTGCGTGCCGTTATTGCCGCTACAATGCCCGCAAATGGAGATAACAGGAGCGGCCTTATTGTTGCAGAAGGCTGGCTCCAAAACGCGGGAGCGCGCAGCTTTACCATATTTGCGCTAGAATATGCTTGGCCAGACGTTCCGGCAGATCTGCGTTGGCTGTCGCAATGTGCTGCACATTCTCACCCAGTTGTTGGCGCTTGGAAGGGTTTGCGAACATGTCCCGCGCCCATACCGCCAGCTCCTGCGCGTTGCTTACAATCGTAATGCCTGCCGCCATGTGCTGGAAGGCATCTGTAAAGTTCTGTACCAATGGGCCAGATGCAATGGCACACCCCAGCCGAGCGGGCTCGAACGGATTATGCCCGCCGCCGCCGCCCAGCACACCGGGCAGGCTGTTGCCAATAAACACACAGGGCGCCAAACGGAAAAACAGCCCTAACTCACCCAACGTATCGCACACCCAAAGCAGATCATCTTCTGTCGGAATCTGGCCAGCCCCACGGCGTGGCACATACCCCAGCATTACGCTTAAATCTGCCCCACGCTCTGGGTGGCGTGGAATAACCAGCACCAACACATCCGGGTAATCACGCCGGATAAGCTTGGCTGCCTGCGCAATCTGCTGCTCTTCACCCGGATGCGTGGAAACCGCAGCCAAAATTCTGCGCCCTGCCAAACGTTCTTTCAGGCCTGCCAGTTCGGCTTTATCTACTGGCAAGGGCGGGGCAGCTGTTTTTAGGTCTCCCGTTTCAAGCAGCTTGGAGGCACCAAGTTGTTGCAACCGCTGTGCATCTTCATCAGAACGGGCAGAAACCCACGCAAAACGCTCCAACATGCGCCGTGCCACTCCCCCCATACGCTGCCATCCTTTAAAGGAAGATGCAGATATGCGGCCATTAACCAGCATGACAGGAACATTACGCGTATGGCATAGCCCCAGCATGTTGGGCCACAATTCGCTTTCTGTAAAGACAGCGGCTTTTGGCCGCCAGTAATCTAAAAAGCGTCTGCCCCAACGCGGCACATCCAAGGGCATAAACTGGTGTACAACGCGCGGATTTACAACGCGCTGTGCCAATAAACGTGCAGCCGTTACCGTGCCTGTTGTGACCAATACCTGAAGATCAGTTTTTTGCGCCAAGCACGCGGCAACAAGCGGCAGGATGGAAACGGTTTCTCCCACACTGGCGGCATGGAACCAAACCAGATTTTCGCTGCACCGAGGCAGTGAAGGAAAACCCATTTTTTCCCGTACACGGGCTGGAATTTCTTTTCCTTTGGTTTGCCGCCATCTCAGGAAAAAGGGCAAAGCGGGAGAAAGGACAGAGGCTGCCACCTGCCACACGCGCGAAGGCATAAGAGAAATTGGGCTAAGGGCTACTTTTTCTTGCGAATAGCCCGCGGGAGAAGACATGCTGGAAGGCTGTTGCGCTAGGTGCATCATATTATCCAGCGCGTGTTCCAACTGTTGGGTAAAAGTTTCGCTGCTGCTGCTTTCTTCCTGATTATGCCGCCGCATATCTATGGGTGGAGCACATGCCATAGTGCCATGACCAAAAGGCAGCGGAAAAATCATCCGATCCCATGTTTTCAGCCGTATGCCGGTGCATGTTGCGCCCACCAGCACAATGGGTTTACCCGCCAGCTTGGCAAGAGCCAGTGTACCTTGCTGTGCCTGCCTGCGTGGGCCACGCGGCCCATCCGGCGTGATGGCAACAAGGGTGGCATTGCGCAAGCTTGCACGCATCCGCCTAAGCGCCGCAGCACCACCTTTGTTTTTTCCTTTGGAATCTGATGATCCGGGAATGGACCAGATACGCCACGGAGCCACCACATCTGCAATCATGCGGCCATCACGGTTGCGGCTTATCAGCACACGCAGGCGGATATGAGGGTTCTGAGGTTCGGCCCACCACCATAAAGCTGGCGTAAGGGGCAATATTTCGTGCCAGAAAGCCACGACTGCTGTTTGCCCATTCTGGCTGGTTAACAGCGGCCACGCCTGTTCGTTTACCCGAAACGTCCAGCGCGTGGTTTTGAGTGCAAATCCCAAGTACTGGCGTAAACTCCATACGCCAGCCTTGCGGGCCAATATTTTACAGTCTGTTTTCAGGGTGCGCAGCATAATCACGCAGCCTGATTAGGAGAGAAATCTCCTGAACGCAAAACCTTCCGGCTTTTCGGTCAACACAGAAGGCTGATAGGCGATGGTAAAGCGATGATGTGCTTTTTCCCACACATCAAGTTTGCTGCCTTCAGGAATAACCACCTGATCAACCCCACAACGCAGCAAAAACTCGTATTGATCGGGCAGGAAATGCCCAGTTACACGGATTTTGCCAGCATAGTGCAGGTGTTCACGCAGGGTACGTGCCTGCGTAAATGCCCGACCATCCCGGAAAATGGGGAATGTGAGGCACACAACATCAAGCCGGGGCAGGGCAGTTTTAAGGTTTTCCACCTGCTCATCCTGTTTGAGCAAAACGCCCAAACGTCCATTGCCATTACGGCCCAGCCCTTCAGCCAAACGCGCCAACGGCACTAGCACATCACCTTCCGGCAAAGGCTGACCATCCTGTGCAATCAGCCATGTGTCTTCAATAATCTGGCCGTTTTCAAACAGGGGCATAAGCTGCATCCTTGAAGGGGGCTGTGCCAAGGCGGCGGCACGTATCAATAAACCGTTCTCCGGCATCACGCTGGGCCAGATATGTATCTATGATGCGCGCCACGGCATCAACCGTTTCATCTTCAGAAAGTGCAGACCCCAGAATCTGCCCAACAGAGGCATCTTCCATCGCGCTGCCGCCCAGAGTAATCTGGAACGCTTCTTCACCCCGTTTATCAACACCCAGAATACCAATATGGCCTGCATGATGATGCCCACAGGCATTGATGCAGCCAGAGATATTCAGCCGTAGGCTACCAATTTCCTGCTGGAGTGTGGCATCGCCAAAGCGTTCGCTCAGCTTTTGCGCAATGGGAATGGAACGGGCATTAGCCAGCGCGCAATAATCCAGACCGGGGCAGGCAATAATGTCTGTCACCATCTCGATATTGGCCGTGCCTAGCCCATTTGCTTTAAGAATCTGCCACAGCTCATGCAGCGCATCCTGCCGCACATGCCCCAACACCACGTTTTGCAAATGCGTAATGCGCAGTTCGCCAAAGCTGTATTTATCCGCCAGATCAGCAAGCAGATCCATCTGGGCGGATGTAACATCCCCCGGAATACCGCCAACCGGCTTGCAGGATATAGTAACGCATGCATAGCCCGGTTGTTTGTGGGCATGCGTGTTGGTGCGTACCCATGTATCAAATGCCGCATCTGCTTTTTGTTGAGCAACCAGCGCATCAGCCGCGCCATTTTCTGACTGAAACTCCGGCGTGCCAAAGCGAGCCTGAATGGCTGCAACAATTTCTGGTGGCAGGCGATAGCGCGCCCGATCCATAGCTGCAAATTCTGCGTTCACCTTAGCCAGAAAAGCTTCTGCGCCCAAAGCCTGCACCAGTATTTTAATACGGGCTTTGTACATGTTATCGCGCCGCCCGTATTCATTATAAACACGCAGCACGGCTTCCAGATAGGCAATCAGATCTTCTTCTGGCAGGTCATCTCGTAGCTTTACACCCACAATAGGGGTACGGCCCAAGCCACCACCAACATACACCTCAAACACGGCACGGCCATTTTCACCCTTGCGGGCCAGCAGGCCGATATCATGAAAGCGCGCGGCAACACGATCTTGCTTGCTGCCGGAAATGGCAATCTTGAACTTACGTGGCAAAAACGTAAATTCCGGGTGCAGGGTGGACCACTGGCGCAGGATTTCAGCATGCACGCGCGGGTCCAGAACCTCATCCGCCGCAGCACCAGCAAACTGGTCTGATGTAACGTTACGAATGCAGTTACCACTTGTTTGAATGGCGTGCATTTCTGCATCGGCCAGCACGTTCAGAATATCTGGCGTATCTTCCAGCTTGATCCAGTTGAACTGGATATTCTGCCGCGTTGTAAAGTGCCCGTAATCCCGGTCATACGTTCTGGCGATATATGCCAAAGCGCGCATCTGGGAAGAACTGAGCGTGCCATACGGAATGGCCACACGCAGCATATAAGCATGCAACTGAAGGTACAGGCCGTTCATCAACCGCAGGGGTTTGAACTCTTCTTCGGTCAGCTCACCAGCGATACGGCGTTGAACCTGATCCCGAAACTGCTCAACACGCTGCTTAAGAAACGTACGATCAACATCATCATACGCGTAACGGCCAACCGAAAGGGCAGGCTGGGTGGAATAAGACATGGCTTTAACTGTGTCCGTCTTGCTCTGCTGGTATCAGGCGCTGGCGTGTTGCGCAGCCTGCCATGCAGGTGTGAACTCGGCATGAACGCTTGGCCCAAGGGCACGAATACGCTCCCGCGTGGTTATGGGCAGCAGGCCAGACGATGTTTGCGCAACCTGCACACCATACACCCCAACCACTTCATCCGCAGCCGCTTTTGCGTTCTGGCGGGCCAGAATCTGTTCCATTTCCGCATTGGGGAAAGGGTGCGCATGCTGGATAAAAAGCTGCCATTCTCCTTGCGCATCCAACCACACAATGCGCCCATCAAGCAGACGGTTGGCTGTTACAACGCTCAGCCCTTGTTCATCCCGCCGATTATTTCTCCGATCCAACGCTTAATCCCTTTCTGCCCCCGTGTGCAGGTTGAGAATTACACAACAGATGCGAGAATATCAATATACCACGAATTAATAACGTATCTTGAAGCATCCCCGGCACCTCAAAATACACATATGCTTTTAACAACCACCTGCAAGGGGAAATAAGGCGGGTATTTTACACCCGCCTTATCAAGCCAGAGCGCAATCAGGACTGCGCACGCGCACCCGCTTTGTTACGCACGGCGTCTTCCACAAAAGTCACCAGTGTTTTTGTGGCAGCCTCTACACTATCCTTACCTGTTATCAGGTGCAGGGCAGGCTTGGCAGGGGCTTCATACGGGGCATCAATGCCCGTAAAGCCACTGATTTTTCCTGCACGTGCTGCGGCATACAGCCCCTTGGGGTCACGCTGTTCACAGGTGCCCAGATCAGCATCTACAAACACTTCCTCAAACCCATCGCCAATAATCTGGCGGGCCAGATCACGATCGGAACGCAGAGGAGAGATCAAGGCCACGATAACAACCTGACCGGCATCACGCAGCAGGCGAGCCACTTCCGCAGCACGGCGTACGTTTTCGGTTCGGTCTGCTTCAGAGAAGCCCAAATCCTTGCACAGACCAGCGCGCAGTGTATCACCATCCAGCACTGTTACATCCACACCATCTGCAAACAGACGGGTTTCTGCCGCACGGGCCAGCGTGCTTTTGCCAGAGCCAGACAGACCAGTCAGCCAGAACACAGAGCCTTTATGGCCTTTAGCGCGTTCACGATCCTGCACGGTAACGGTGCTGGCGCTTGGATGAATAACCTTTTCACCATCTGCAATATTGGCTGGGCCAATAATGGGTGCCCCCCCCACAATACGCTGCTGGCGGTCAACCAACACACCACGGCCATCCGTTGTGCCGGGTGTGAACGGGTCAAACTGAATGTTTTCTGCCGCAGACAACACAATTTCCGCAAAGCCTTCGGGCGGAACTTCCGTGCCGGGGTGTTCTGTCAGATCATCCAGATCCACCACTTTATCAATGGCGGTAACGGTAACGGCGTGTTCTGCCGTAGCCAGACGCAGGCGGAAATGCTCACCCACACGTAGCGGCTCCTGACGCAACCAGAACAGACGCACCCGCACGCGGGAAGCTTCCATTGGACGTGCATCCGCATGATGCAGCAGATCCCCACGATCAGGAATCACGTCTGGTTCCAGCGTGACTGCGATGGACTGCCCAGCAGAAGCAGAAACATGCGGCGCTGTATGCCAGCTTTCAATCGATGCAATGCGGGCAGGGGTTTTCTGTGTGCCGATAATAACGGTATCGCCCACGCGCACCCGCCCACGCTCAACACGGCCTGCCACATAACGGGTGTTATCAAAACGGTACACGTCCTGCACGGGCAGACGAAGCGCCAGCTCGGAGCGGGAAGCGGGAGAGGGCACGCTGGCCAGAGCTTCTATTAGCGTGGGGCCTTTATACCACGGAGAGCGCTCTGAGCGGCTGGCAATGTTATCACCATCACGCGCAGAAGCCGGAACGAACAGGGCCGCTTCCAGCCCCAACTTGTTCAGCAGTTCCGTTACGGATTTTTCGACTGCCTCAACCTTAGCCTGATCGAAATCAAGCAGATCCACTTTGTTCAGCAGCACAATAACGTGGCGAATACCGATAAGGTGCAGCAGCATGGCGTGGCGGCGTGTCTGTTCACGCGCACCTTCCTGTGCATCCACCACCAGTACTGCGGCTTCTGCATCGGCGGCACCTGTAATCATGTTGCGTAGGAACTGGCGGTGTCCTGGCGCATCCACAATCACAAATTCGCGCTGCCCCAAGCGGAACGGAATACGTGTGGAATCAACAGTTACGCCCTGATCGCGTTCAATCTGAAGGGAGTCCAGCAGAAAGCTCCACTCAATCTTCAGGCCGCGCTTTTTGGACGATTCAATAATCTGGGCAACCTTGCCATCCTGAAGGCTGTCCGTATCGTGCAGCAAACGCCCGATAAGGGTGGATTTGCCGTGGTCAACATGCCCCACAATCACGATTGGCGTGGCGGCATCCTGAGATGAATAAATTTTTTCGCTCATGATATTTTATTTCCAGTCCACGCCGTAATCAGAGGTAACCCGCCACACGCAGGCGTTCAAAAGCATCTTCGGATTCATGATCCATTGCGCGGCCTGCGCGTTCAGATGTTTTGGTTGTTTCCAGCTCTTCAATCACTTCCGCCAAGGTGGAGGCATTGCTTTCTACCGGGAAGGTGATGTCTGAATCACCCAAGGAACGATAGCGCTTGCCATTTTTGGAGAAATACAGATCAACCAGCGGAATGCCTTCACGCTCAATATAACGCCAGATATCAATTTCACGCCAAGCCAGCAGCGGATGCACACGAATATGCATGCCTTCTTCGTGTGGGGTTGCGTACTGGTCCCAAAATTCGGGCGGCTGATTGCGGATATCCCACTTATGGCTGGCACCACGGGGGCTGAAAACACGTTCCTTGGCGCGCGTTCCCTGCTCATCACGGCGGATACCGGCAATAACACCCTGTAGCTTATGTTTTTCAATCATAGCGGCAAGGCCTGCTGTTTTACGCGCAGCAGAACGGGCGGCAGGCGGAAGGGAGGGGTCCATATCCTCTACCGGCGGGCACTCACCCAACAGCAGATTGAGATCCCACTTTTTAGCGTATTCATCCCGAAATTTGTACATTTCCGGGAACTTCTTGCCGGTATCAACATGCATGACAGGGAAGGGAACCCGGCCCAGAAACGCCTTTTTGGCCAGCCAGACCATAACATTGGAATCTTTACCCAAAGACCACAGCATGGCCAGAGGTTTGAGCTTTCTGTAGGCTTCTCTCAGAATAAAAACGCTCTGAGCTTCGAGTTGATCAAGATGATCCATGTTTCCGTTTCCGTAACCCTGTGTATGACACAATGTGGCTGAGGGTAAAATCAGCCAGAACCCGTTAGTGTTTAATGTGGATACCGCATTCGGTTTTGTTCAACCCGGCCCAACGCCCGGCCCGCGCATCCTGATCACCATTGACTGGTTGCGTGCATGGGGCGCAGCCGATGGAAAGATAGCCTTCCGCCACCAACGGATGAGGAGGCAGCCCCCGGCGCTGCATTTCCTGCGTGATGTCTTCCGCACTCCAAAATGCAAGAGGGTTCAGCCGCAGTTGCCCATCTTCTCGTAATTCCACAATTTCCAGCGTAGATCTTGTAGCAGCCTGCCCACGTTTACGCCCGGTAACCAGTGCCTCATAGGGTAGAGAAGCCACTTTTAGGGGCTCTACCTTACGCAAGGCGCAGCAGGCATCGGGATCAAACGCCCACAATTCTCCCGTAGGGTCTCGATTTTCCACCTGCTGGGGCTGTGGCGCAATGTCCTGAACGTTGGAAAGATGCAGAAAATCCGCCAAATTCCGCCGATATTCAAGGGTTTGTGGAAAGTGTTTCCCGGTATTCAGAAACAGCACTTTCATGGCCGGATCAGCCTCTGCCACCATTACCAGAAGCAATGCAGATTCCGCCCCAAAAGAGGAGAGGACAGCCAACCGATCACCCAAAAGCTCACTTGCCTTGCGCAGCAGAAGAACGGGGTTCTCCTGCATGGGCACAAGCTGCTTTGCTATGGTTACTGTATCATCAGAAAGAGCGGTCACTACACACAAACCCGTATGACAGAAAATGTAATTAACGACGTGATACAGATATAATAAGGAACTCACAACCCAAAGTTCAACGCTGCAAGGGTCGCATTCCTCAATTAACCATCATAATGAATAGTTATATACACGATCCCTCATGCATTCATGTTTTATAGTCAATTTTGTTGGCATAATATATCTTATACAATTTATGGCCGTTTGAAAAATATCCCGATCCATCAATCACATCAGCGCCACGTCCTTTCGCATGCTCATTCTGGCGCCCTAAAATTCTAAAATCGATCCACCCTACCGCCTAAAGCGCTCAAAATGCCCGATGCAAAGCCCCCTCACGGGTTAAAACGCCCTGCATCAGGCCAAAATTCATGTTCGATCGATCACATTACTTTTTGGGCATCGGATTATCCCTACGGAACAGTTCCCATTCTTCCATCACGCTGCCGTCTGGCAGATGGCAGTAGCTGATCTGCCCCTTGTCTGTGCTTTCGGTGCTCAGCGTGCCACCTTTTTTAATACAATAGACTGCGGCCGGATTAGGCATCCGCAACGGCCGCACAGCACGGTTGGCATTTTCTTCATGTTGATCATGGCAGCCCCCCAGAATACCGGTGATTGCTACAGCAAGGATCGCGCCGGAAACGCCTTTTTTTGCAGACATTTTGTTCTCCTTCATTCCAGCTGCATCGTGACAAGCTGAATTATAAACATTTAGTATGGCGTATAGCCCTGAATATGTCTTTAACAAGCAACGTGAAAACTGGCCTTGCGTCGATAAAAAGGCTATAAATCACTTTCCTTCTCTATAAATCTGGTTCGGTTTGCACTCCATGCCTGATGGTTCTTCCCCGCTTGCTCACTCTTCTGTCTCATCCTCTTCGGAAGTCCGCCATGATTGGACGGTCGCAGAAGTTCAGGCCTTGCTTGACCTGCCATTTCCTGAACTGATGTTCAGGGCGCAAACGCTGCATCGTGCTACGTTTGACCCCACGGAAATCCAGATTTCCACGCTGCTTTCCATTAAAACTGGCGGCTGCCCGGAAGATTGCGCCTACTGCCCCCAAAGCGCCAAGCATGAACAAGGCGTAAAGGCAGATAAGTTGATGGCCGTGGAAGCTGTATTAACCGAGGCAAAAAAAGCCAAGGCCGCTGGTGCCAGCCGTTTTTGCATGGGGGCTGCGTGGCGCTCTCCCAAGGAGCGCGATCTGGATACCGTGTGCGCCATGATTGAAGGCGTAAAGCAGCTTGGCATGGAAACCTGCGTAACACTAGGTATGCTGGATAACACACAAGCCCACAAACTGCATGATGCCGGGCTGGATTATTACAACCATAATCTGGATACTTCGCCAGAATATTATGGAGAAATCATCAGCACCCGCACCTATCAGGAACGGCTGGATACACTTTCTAACGTGCGAGACGCAGGCATTAATGTGTGCTGTGGCGGCATTGTGGGCTTGGGTGAAAATGAAACAGACCGTGCGGGCCTGATTACAGCACTTGCCACCCTGCCCGCACACCCTGAAAGCGTGCCGATCAATCTGTTGGTCAAAGTGGAAGGCACGCCGCTGGCCAAAGCGGATGAAGTAGAACCGCTTGATTTTGTGCGCATGATTGCCGCCGCCCGCATTACCATGCCCAAAAGCCGTGTACGCTTGGCCGCTGGCCGCGAAAACATGAGTGATGAAACACAAGCTCTCTGCTTTTTGGCCGGTGCCAACTCTATTTTCTATGGTGAACGTTTGTTGACCACCCCTAACCCACAAGCCACGCGTGACAGAGCTTTGCTGGATAAGCTTGGCATGCACACAACAGGCATTGGCCTGCCTTCTGCATAATTCATGACGTATTCGGTTAAAGAAATTTTCCTTACCCTTCAGGGTGAAGGCGGACAAGCGGGCCGCGCGGCGGTTTTCTGCCGCTTTACGGGCTGCAACCTATGGTCTGGGCGAGAGGAAGATCGGGCTACAGCCACCTGTCAGTTTTGCGATACCGATTTTATCGGCACGAATGGCATAAACGGCGGCAAGTTTGAAAACGCAGCAGATCTGGCGGCAACCATTGCCAGTTTTTGGCCACAGCCCACGCAGGATGTAAAAGCAACTGGCCAAAAACTAGTTGTTTTTACGGGGGGTGAACCCCTGCTCCAGCTTGATACCGCCCTGATAAATGCTATGCACGCTCAGGGCTTTACCATTGCGGTGGAAAGCAATGGCACAATAGCTGCCCCTAAAGGCATAGACTGGTTGTGCATTAGCCCAAAAGCCGGGGCTGAACTGGTGCAAAAAGCAGGAACCGAGCTAAAACTCGTATTCCCTCAGCCGGGCATTGACCCAGCCTCTGTGGAAAATCTTGATTTCCAACATTTCTGGCTTCAGCCTATGGATGGCCCGCAGCAGGCAGCCAACACGCAGGCTGCTATTGAATACTGTCTGGAACACCCTTTATGGGGGCTTTCGCTCCAGACCCACAAGTTTATCGGAATACCTTAATCATGCCCCTTCCCACCCGTGATAAACAGGAATCTGCCCTCGTTCTTTTCTCTGGTGGCCAAGATTCCGCAACCTGTCTGGCATGGGCGCTGGAACGCTATGGGCGCGTAGAAACGCTGGGTTTTGATTACGGCCAACGCCATGCGGTTGAACTGGAATGCCGTGCCAGTATTCGCCAAGGGCTTGCCAATCAGAATCCCACATGGGCAAGCCGCTTGGGGGATGACCACACCCTGCCCTTGCACGCACTGGGCGAGGTTTCCGAAACGTCCTTAACGCGAGATGCTGAAATCAGCATGGCGGAAAATGGTCTGCCTAATACGTTTGTACCAGGCCGAAACCTTATTTTTCTAACTTTTGCGGCTGCTTTAGCTGCACGGCGCGGCATTAAGCACATTGTTACAGGTGTGTGCGAAACAGATTACTCGGGATACCCGGATTGCCGGGATGATACCATCAAGGCTCTACAGGTTGCGCTCAACCTTGGTATGGAATCCCGCTACGTTCTGCACACACCTTTGATGTGGCTAGATAAGGCCGAAACATGGGAACTGGCAGAAGAACTTGGCGGACATCCGCTTGTTGAACTTATTAATAAAGAAAGCCACACCTGTTATTTAGGAGTGCGCGGCACATTGCATGCGTGGGGGCATGGATGCGGCACCTGCCCTGCTTGTCAGTTGCGTAAATCTGGGTGGGATGACTACGTAGCCCATAAAAAAGGCACACAGACTCATGCCTGATCTTGTTTTTACCCGCCGTTTTTCTATGGGGCATCGGCTCATTCATGGTGCGAGCGAAAGCTGCGCCCTGCCCCACGGCCATAATGAGTTTGTGACTGTACGCTTAAAACCCACATCTTTTGCGCCGCTGGATGGCAAAAGCAATATGCCGGTATCCTTCCAGAAAGCCAAAAGCACGTGGCATCGCTTTGTGGATGAAAAGCTGGATCATGCCTTGCAGCTTGCAGAAGATGATCCGCTGCTGGCGTGGTTTCAAACCAACGAGCCCGCCCGTGCGGCGCGCATTGTCATTACGCCGGGAGACCCCACCACAGAATTAATGGTTTGCCTACTTATGGCCAAGATCAACGCCTTTCTGGCGGCAGAAGGCGGCGTTTTGTGGTGTTCTGAACTGAGTATTCAGGAAACACCCACAAATACGGTCTCTTTTTCTGGCAATCCGGCGGAGTTTATCCCTACCCCACGCCCGCCAGAAAATTGTTGGTGGAACCGGGCGGATATGAGCATATCCGACACCGATAGCCCTGTTACCTTTATCTGATAAAACGCAACAAGAGCCTGCCTTATAACAAGCAGGCTCTCTGCGATATCAGGCTTCCTTCAGCCCCAGAACGCTGGTGGTTTTATCAAATAGCTGTGCACACAGTGCCGGATTATCCGCCAGTTTCTGGCCGTAAGATGGGATAATCTGCTTCAGCTTGTCTTCCCACTCTGGCAGCTTGCTGGCAAAGCACTTCTTCAGCACTGTCAGCATAATTGGGGCTGCGGTAGATGCTCCCGGAGAAGCCCCCAGAAGAGCGGCCACAGATCCATCTGCGCTGGAAATAACTTCCGTACCAAATTGCAGAACACCACCTTTTTTGGCGTCTTTCTTGATAATCTGCACACGCTGGCCGGCTACAACCAGTTCCCAGTCCTTGGCTTGGGCATCGGGAATAAAGTCACGCAGCGCCTTGATCCGATCATTGTGAGACTGCATGACCTGTTCGATCAGATACTTGGTGAGCGGCCAGTTATCACGAGCGACCGCCAGCATGGCGCTGATATTGCCCGTCCGGATGGAACGCGGCAGATCCATCAGAGAACCATTTTTCAGGAACCGGGTGGAAAAGCCCGCATATGGGCCAAACAGCAGTGCTGGTGTGCCGTCTATCATGCGTGTATCCAAATGCGGAACAGACATGGGCGGCGCGCCAACAGAAGCCTTGCCGTAAATTTTGGCATGGTGCTGGGCAATAATATCCGGGTTGGTACAACGCAGGAACTGGCCACTCACCGGAAAACCGCCAACACCGCGAGATTCTGGAATACCCGTTTTCTGCAACAGTGGCAGGGCTCCGCCACCCCCGCCAATAAAGACAAACCGCGCCTTAACCTCACGCTCGGTATTCAGGCGCGTGTCTTGCACCTTGATAACCCAGCGACCATCTGAACCCCGGCGAATATCATGCACATCATGCTTTGTATGCAGTGTGCAAGCCGGGGTGCTCACCAGATAGGTAAACAGTAAGCGCGTTAATGCACCAAAGTTTACATCCGTACCACGCAGGCTGCGGGTAACGGCCAAATTCTGCCCTGCGGGCCGATTACGCATAATGAGTGGTGCCCACTGCGCAATCTGCGCCTGATCCTGCGTAAACTCCATGCCGGAAAACAGCGGATGCGCACTCAGCGCCTTGTAACGCGCTTGCAGGAAGGACACGTTTTTATCCCCCCATACAAAGCTCATATGTGGCACGGGGGTTAGGAAATCTCGCGCAGAAGCCAGAATGTTCTGCTCAACCAGATATGTCCAGAACTGGCGAGAAACCTGAAACTGCTCGTTTACGTTAATGGCTTTGCTAATATCAACGCTGCCATCGGCCTGCTGTGGTGTGTAGTTTAGCTCACACAAGGCGGAATGGCCTGTGCCAGCATTATTCCAGGCGTTGGAGCTTTCTTCCGCCACGCTATCCAGGCGTTCAAAAATACTGATGCTCCAGTCCGGCTGAAGCTGCCGCAGCAGGGTTCCTAGCGTGGCGCTCATGACGCCCCCACCGATCAGGACGACATCAACAGAAGAAGCGGTATCGGTCGTGGTGGAACTCATCGTGGTCTCCGCATTGTCAGCCGTATTTGCCTTTTGCACCTTACATGCTGGCAGGGCTGGATCCATACCTGCACATGCCCCCAACTTCTTTTGCATGCAAGAAAGAAGTATGCGCGCGCGGCAGGCCTTTTAACTGGAAAGCATTATAGGCACATCGTTGCGCTCTCGCCTGCTCATCTCTGCGAGAGCATGGCAGCTTTTCCTGAACCATTCCCCCAGAAAGGCGTTTGGGCTGCTAACCGTTAGAATGGTTTTCTAGCATGCACACATAAATGGAAGGGTTTTTACATGAGCATAATCAAATACGGCACAGCCCATTGGGAAGGCGCTATTAAGGAAGGCAAAGGCACAATTTCTACCGAAAGCGGCGCCTTAAAAGATCAACCTTACGGCTTTAATACCCGGTTTGAAGGCAAACCCGGCTCCAACCCAGAAGAGCTTTTGGGCGCGGCCCATGCGGCCTGCTTTTCCATGGCTTTTTCGCTTATTTTGGGTGAAGCAGGGCTTACCGCCTCTGCCATTGATACACGGGCAGATGTCAGCCTGAACAAAAAGGATGGCGGGTTTGAAATAGATAAAGTTAACCTCACCCTTAAGGCGCGTATTCCGGGCGCCACGGCTGATCAGTTTGAAAAACTGGCCACAAAAGCTAAGGAAGGTTGCCCGGTTTCCAAACTGTTCAAAGGGGCCTCCATTACCTTGGAAGCCACTTTGCTGGACTAAAGGTGAGGTAGGCGTTTTAGCCCATCTGTGCCCGATGGCGCATAAGGTGGTCTGCCAACACGCAGGCCATCATGGCTTCCCCCACAGGCACGGCACGAATACCCACGCATGGATCATGCCGCCCTTTGGTGATCACTTCCGTTTCCTTGCCATCGGTGGTGATGGAAGGAACAGGCGTAAGCATAGAACTGGTGGGCTTAACAGCAAAACGCGCCACAATAGGCTGACCGCTGGAAATACCCCCCAAAATGCCGCCTGCATGGTTAGCACCAAAAGTCAGCTTGCCATCTCGGATATATAATGGGTCCGCATTTTCCTGCCCGGTGAGGGATGCCGAAGCAAATCCATCGCCAATTTCTACACCTTTTACGGCGTTGATGCTCATAAGAGCAGCAGCCAGATCTGAATCCAGCTTGCCATAAACAGGGGCCCCCAAACCGGCAGGCACGCCTTCGGCTACAACTTCAATTACGGCACCAATAGAAGAACCCGCCTTACGAATGCCCGCAAGATATTCTTCCCATTCCGCCACCACACCGGCATCGGGGCAGAAAAAAGGGTTACGGTTTACCTCTTCCCAATCCCACCGCGTGCGGTCGATATCATGTGGGCCAAGCTGCACCAAAGCCGCACGAATACGCACGCCTTCGCCAAGGATCTTACGCGCCACAGCACCAGCCGCCACACGGCAAGCCGTTTCACGCGCAGAGGAACGCCCGCCCCCTCGATAATCACGAATGCCGTATTTAAGATCATACGTCAGATCAGCATGGCCGGGGCGATATGTGCGGGCAATATCACCATAATCGCGCGAGCGCTGATCTGTATTTTCGATCATCAAAGAGATAGGCGTGCCTGTTGTCTGCCCTTCGAACACGCCAGACAGAATACGCACCTGATCCGGCTCTTTACGCTGTGTGGTAAAGGCGGATTGCCCCGGCTTGCGCTTATCCAAAAACGGCTGAATATCCGCTTCTGTTAACGCCAGACGTGGCGGGCACCCATCTACAACACAGCCAATGGCTGGGCCGTGGCTTTCACCCCATGTGGTCACACGAAAAAGCTGTCCGAAGGTATTGTAAGACACGGTGCGCCCTCAGTCCCCAGCTACAGAAATATCAGGGGCAGTTGGGTTTTTCATGCCCACAACATGGTAACCACAATCCACATGGTGCACTTCACCCGTTACGCCGGATGAAAGATCAGACACCATATACAGGCCAGCGCCCCCCACTTCTTCCAACGCCACATTGCGTTCCAGCGGAGAGTTGTACTGGTTCCACTTCAGAATGTAGCGGAAATCCCCAATGCCATTGGCAGCAAGGGTTTTGATCGGGCCAGCAGAAATGGCGTTCACACGGATACCATCACGCCCCAGATCTGTTGCCATATAACGCACCGAGGCTTCCAGCGCAGCTTTTGCAACACCCATAACATTATAATGCGGCATGACACGTTCTGCACCCAGATAGCTCAGGGTAAGCAAAGAACCGCCATTTTTCATCAGCTTGGAGGCGCGCTGCGCAACCGCCGTAAAGGAATAGCAGGAAATATCCAGCGCCTTCAAAAACGCTTCACGCGGGGTATCAACATACCGCCCACGCAGGAACTGCTTGTCTGCCCAGCCAATGGCGTGCACCACAAAGTCCAGTTCACCCCATTCTTTTTCAATGGTGGCAAAAGTAGCATCAATGGCGGCGTCATCTGTCACATCGCAGGGCAGAACCAGGCTGGAGCCTACGCTTTCTGCCAGAGGCTGCACGCGCTTGCCCAGAGCTTCGCCCTGATACGTAAATGCAAGCTCCCCACCCTGTGCCGCAACGGCGGAGGCAATGCCCCATGCAATGGAACGATCATTAGCGACACCCATTACCAGACCCTTCTTGCCCTTCATGAGCGTTCCCTGAGCAGGCAATGTGGCGTTGGGAGAAGACATGCGTGACCTCAACCTATTTCTGTTGTTCAAATATCCGAATGTTAGCTGGTTGGTCGCATACACACGCTATTGAAACAAGAGCAAAGCGACACGCATGCTTCAAACCCGGTGAACGTAGGAGTATGATAACAGGCACAAAGCTGCAATGCCGTAGCTTTACGTAAACGAACACGAATTGAGTCCGAGCATGACGGAAACCTCACCTTCTCCCGCGGCCCTCCCATTAGACAGTCAGCCTTTGATTGATCTGACAGCCAACCCGTTTACGCTGTTTGAGACATGGATGAAGGAGGCGGAAAAGACAGAGGTGAACGACCCCAACGCCATGGTGCTGGCCACCGCCACGCGAGATGGCAGACCATCGGCCCGCATTGTGCTGTTAAAAGGGGCAGACCATCGGGGGTTTGTTTTTTATACCAACATGCACAGCCGCAAAGGGCGTGAGCTGGAAGAAAACCCGCACGTCGCCCTGCTGTTCCATTGGAAAAGCCAGCGCCGCCAGATTCGGATTGAAGGGGCTGTTACCCCTGTAACACCGGAAGAAGCCGATGCATATTTTGCGAGTCGGAGCCGCGTTTCCCGCCTTGGCGCCGTGGCCTCGGATCAATCCCGCCCGCTGGCAAACCGTGCCATCTTTGAAGAACGCCTCAAGCAGGTGGAAGAAACATACCCGCAAGACCCAATCCCTCGTCCGGCTAACTGGTCTGGCTATCGGGTAAACCCAGAATATTTTGAATTCTGGCAGGAACGGCGCTTCCGCTTGCATGATCGCGCTGTATGGGCACGCAATGGAAACGATTGGGATGTCACGCGTTTATATCCGTAAGCGCACAGCCACTTGAAACACATTATTTTAAAAGACAGCGGAGAAAAATAAGAATGAAAGACGTTCGTAAAATTCTGCTGCCGCTTCCCAGCACATCTAATGCTGAAGCCGCACTTATCCGAGGCTACAACTTTGCCCGCCGCTTTGGCGCGCATCTGGCTGTACTGCACATTCGCCCAGATGGGCGGGAAATGGCGCCATTGGCTGGTGAAGGCCTTTCCGGCGCTATGGTGGAAGATCTGATGCGCTCTGCCGAGCATGAAGGCGCACGCCATGCGCATGAAGTGCATGCTCTGTTTGAACGCTTTGTGGCCGCGCATCCAGATATTCAGGTTGTGCCCCCACGCGGCCCCTTCCCTATGGATGCACCAACAATCAGCTTCAACATCATGCGTGGTGCGGAAAGTGAAATTGTGCCTGCGCAGGCTCGCTTGTCTGACTTTACACTCGTGCCGCACCCGGATTCCGGTGATGCTGTCTCATCTTCCGAAACCCTGCATGCCGTTCTGTTTGATAGCGGACGCCCAGTGGTAATTGCCCCACGCACACCGCCCAAAGGGCTTATTAAACGCGTTTGCATTGCCTGGAATGGCACGGCAGAAGCCTCATCCGCGCTACGCGGTGCTTTGGCATGGGCGCTTACGGCAGAGGCTGTGCGTGTGCTGCATTGTGGAGATTATCAGCGCCGTGGCCCCACTGCGCGGGACGTAGTGGATTATCTAGCCATCCACGGCATTACGGCTGATTGTGTGGAATTCCCGCCCGTGGACCGCGATGTAGGTAAAGGGCTGGAAGCCGCGTGTAAGGACTTTGATGCAGACATGCTGGCAATGGGCGCTTACTCCCACTCCCGTCTGCGCCAGCTTATTCTGGGCGGTGTAACCCGTTATACGCTGGAACATGCAGACATTACGGTACTGATGAGCCGCTAAGACCCAAACACAAAACAGAGGGGTTGCTTACACAGGCAAGCCCTCTGGTGCCTTTATTTCAGGGATCAGCCACTTCAAACACAGCGCCATCCCATGCGGGCTCTACGCCTGCGGGAAGATGATCCTGCATCCACTGCCAATCCATATCCGGGCCCATATGGGTGAGTATCATGCGGCGTGGGTTGAGAGCTTGCTGCCATTCCAACACCCGCTCCAACCAAGCATGTGCACTATGAGGCTGCCGTTGGAAGCAATCCACCATCCACGTATCCACCCCACGCAGAATGTCTAGAGACGCTTCGGGAAACTCCACAACATCCGTGCTGTAAACAAAACCGCCACAACGCACGCCTGTTGACCCAACACGCCCGTGTACCTGATTGAAAAAGGTAAACTCCGTGCCGCTTATGGTAATAGGTTGCCCCATTTCTACCGGGTGCGCCTGCACCACAGCACGGAAGAAGTTTGGAGGTGTCCACGGTTTGAACACATAATCAAACCGCCGCTGAATATCTTCTAGCGTTTCCGCTGCACCGTAAGCATGTAGCGGCTTTTGAATTACGCGATTAATGGCGCGCACTTCATCCAGCCCAGAAATATGGTCTGCATGGGCATGGGTAAAGATAATGGACTGAAAATCCTTAATGCCATTTACCAGAAGCTGGGCGCGCAAATCTGGCCCTGTATCCACCAATACGCCAGCACCGTTTTTTAACCGCAGTAAAATAGAAGAACGGGTGCGGGTATTCCGAGGCTCCTTCGGGTTACACGCGCCCCAGATTCCATGGCCATCGGCCCCGCCCACCATAGGCACACCGGCAGACCCACCACACCCCAGAACTGTAACTTTCATACCCGCTTACTCCGCTTTTTCTCGGCAACCATCACACGGCTTTGCGAAATAATCGGTAAAAATTTTCTGTAGTCATGCGGGTGAAATCAGGCAGTTCCATGCCGCGTTCCTGCGCAATCCGGGCTGCCGTGTGCGCCACAAAAGCAGGCTGATTACGCTTACCCCGCTTTGGCACGGGCGCGAGATAGGGAGAATCCGTTTCCACCACAATGCGGTCTGCCGGAATATCCCGCGCAACGGCCCGTATCTCATCACATTTCGGAAATGTGGCGATACCGGAAAAACTAACATATCCGCCCAGATTGACCACGCGCTGCGCCAGTTCTGGGCCTGAGGCAAAACAATGCAACAAAATGGGGAAAGCCCCTTTTGCATGTTCTTCCTCTAAGATACTGGCCACATCCTCATCTGCCTGACGGGCATGGATGATAACCGGCACATTCAGTTCCCGCGCAGCGCGAATATGCTGGCGAAAATACTCATGCTGGAGCGGGCGCACATCTTCCTTGCCGTGGAAGTAATCCAGCCCGGTTTCACCAATACCTATCACTTCGGGCACATCTGCAATGGCCACAATATCCGCAACAGTAGGAAGATGTTCTTCCTCCACATGATCCGGATGCGTGCCAACGGTGCACCATACGCGCATGTCTGGCGTATCCAGCTTGGCCAGCGCCTTTTGTTCTGGCGCACGGGCCAAGCGGGTACCAATAGTGACCATACCACCCAAGCCCGCATCCTTAGCGGCCTCAAGCAGTTCTGGCATTTCCTCGACTGAGAAATGATCAAGATGACAGTGAGAATCTATCAACCCTGCCAGCTTTGTACTGTCCTCTGTCATCATTATGCCTGTTCTGGCTCAACATAACGGGGGAAAATGCCCTGTGGTGCCGGAAGCTGACGCCCACCGGGCAACGGTGTTTCCAGCGCGGCAAAGCTGCGTTCTTCTGCCGTAACAGCAAGCTGATCCAACATGCGTTCCATGCTCTGCGGCATGAACGGCTGGAGCATGGTGGCAATACCGCGCAGGGCATCTACCAACACACGCAACACGTCCTTCATGCGTTCTGGGTCTGTCTTGCGCAACGCCCACGGGGCCTGATGGTCGATATACGCGTTGCAGGCGCGGATCACCTTCCACACATCTTCCAGCGCATCTGTAAGTGCACACCGCTCGATCTGAGATTTCAGCAGATCGGGCAGCACCATCACCTGCCCTAGCAGATGGGTATCTTCTTCCGTTAGCGTACGACGTTCTGGCAGAACACCACCGCAGTTACGCGCTACAAGGGAAAGCGTACGCTGGGCCAGATTGCCCAGATCATTCACCAATTCCACATTATTGCGCATAATCAGCGCCTTGCGGGAAAGATCACTATCTCCGCCAAAAGGCACTTCGCGCAGCAGGAAGAAGCGCACAGCATCTAGTCCGAATTCTTTAACCAGATCACGCGGGTCCACCACATTGCCCAGAGATTTGCTCATCTTCTGGCCTTCAATGGTCCACCAGCCGTTGGCAAACACCTTGCGTGGCAGCTCAATACCAGCAGCCATAAGGAAGGCAGGCCAGTAAACGGCATGGAAGCGTGCAATATCCTTGCCAACCAGATGCAGGTTGGCAGGCCAGAACGCCATGCGCGGGGCAGAGGTATCCGGATAGCCCAGAGCGCTCAGATAATTGGCGAGTGCATCAAACCACACATACATAACGTGCTTATCATCACCCGGAACAGGAATGCCCCACTTAAAACTGGTACGGCTGATGGAAAGATCGCGCAGGCCCTGCTTAACAAAGCTTACAATCTCATTCCGCGCACCATGAGGGCCCAGAAAATCCGGATTATTTTCATACAGCTCCAGCAACCGATCCTGATATTCAGACAGCTTGAAGAAGTAAGAGGGTTCCTTCACCCATTCTACCGGCGCGCCTGTGGGAGCAACTTTTTTGCCATCCGGGCCGGGCACCAGTTCATCTTCACCGTAGAAGCATTCATCACGCAGAGCATACCAGCCCTCATACGCGCCCAGGTAAATAGCCCCGTTATCCGCCACTTTTTGCCACAATGCCTGCGTGCTGGTAATATGGCGCGGCTCTGTCGTGCGGATGAAATCATCATACGAGATGTTCATGGCATCGGCCATATTGCGGAAATCGGCCGAAACCTTATCCGCAAAGCTTTTGGCATCTATGCCATTGGCCTGTGCAGCCTGCTCTACCTTCTGGCCGTGCTCATCCGTGCCTGTCAGAAAGAAGACCTCATCCCCTGCCAGACGATGAAAGCGGGCCATCACATCCGCAGCAATAGACGTGTAAGCGTGGCCAATATGGGGCGCTCCGTTCACGTAATAGATGGGCGTAGTTACATAGAAACGACGGGTCATTCTCGGCTCGCAATCGTCATAGCTTCAAGCAGGGCTTCCTGTTTATCCAGATTAAAGCGTTCCGTCTCGGTGTGCTTGCGCATGGTGGCTTCCCACGCATTGGCCAAGGCCACACATTGCGGGTTTCCCTGCCGCGCCGCCTGACGAGCTTGCATCTGGAGTGTGTCTGATAACAGGCTGAAAAACAGACTGAAACCATAATCCCTGCGTAAAATGGTTTCTGCAACCTCATAGCTGCGTAATGGCGTAATGCCCTGCACCACTTCGTGCACAAGGCTGGCAATTTCACCACCCTTATCTGCCAGCAACGCCAGAGCACGCCCCGGCGCACCATGGGCTTCTGCCATAACGCGCTGTATTTCTGTATCCGAAGCTTCTGGAGCCTGCGCATGCAGCACGGCAGACATATCTGCCGCACCCAGCGGTGCGAGTTCCAGTTTACGGCACCGGCTACGAATAGTGGGCAAAAGCCGCCCTGGAGCGGAACAGGTTAACAACAATACCGTAGCTGGCGGCGGTTCTTCCAGAATTTTCAGCACAGCATTGGCTGCACTACGGTTCATCCATTCCGCGCCATCTACAATGACAACACGCCACCCACCTTCTGCCGCCGTACGCCGCAAAAAGGAGTTAATAGGCCGCACATCATCCGCTACAATCTCGCTGCGGTATTTCTGGCGTTTTTCATCAAACCCGCGGGCAACAACCAGCAAATCTGCATGCGTGGCGGCAGAAACACGGCGCCCAGCGGGGCTTAGTTCATCCTCCCCGTCCAGCAATATACGCGCCAGCCGGAACGCAAATGTGGCCTTACCAATACCCGGTGGGCCTGTAATCAACCACGCATGGGGCAAGCGCCCACCCTGCATGGCCTGCCGAAATGACTGCAAAGCGGCCTGATGCCCACGCAACTGCAAAGATGCCAGACGTGGCTCCTGCACGTTCTCAGCCCTCGGCATGGGCCAGACGGGGCTGGATATCTTTCAGAATCTGAGCGTTTACCTGCTCTGCTGAATAAACGGAGGTATCCACCACTACCACCCGTTGCGGTTCTGCCTGAGCAATATGCGCAAACCCATCTGCCAAACGCGCATGAAAAGCCTCATCCGCCTGCTCATACCTGTCTGTTGGCGCACCACGCGCTGCCAAACGTTGGCGGGAAACGGCGCGCGGCGCTTGCAACAGAAAGGTTATATCTGGCTGCAAACCAAGCTGCTTTTGCAGTATTGCAATCAGGCTTAAAATAGCCGGGTCACCATTGGCGCTCCCGTATCCCTGATACGCCAAAGTGGAATCGGTAAAGCGATCACACAGCACAATCTGCCCAGCCTTAAGAGCGGGCAGAATAACCTGATCAACGTGATCATACCGTGCGGCAAAATGTGTCAGAATTTCCGCCCGGGCAGAAAGCGGATTTTTACCAAACAACAAAAGCTGGCGCAGATCTTCCGCACCGGCAGAACCGCCCGGTTCACGCGTGGCCAAAACCTTCTGGCCTTGCGCTTCCAGCTTTTCCTTCAAAAGCCGCAGCTGGGTGGATTTTCCCACCCCTTCTGCGCCTTCCAGCGTTATAAACATGCCACAAGCCATGAATCAGAGGTGCAGCCGACGTGCAGCCCGCCCCAAAAAGCTGAGTGCAGGCACGCTCTGCCCGGCTTGCACCGGAATACTGGCCTGCCGCCCACCGGGCAAAGACACTGTAAGTTGGCCTACAACCTGCCCGGCCTGCACTGGCGCAATAATCGGGCCATTGTAGTCCAGCGCCAGATGTGTGCCATTGCGCCAGCCATGTGGCAGCAAAATCTTGAAATCCTGCGCAGCCACCAGCGGCACTGTCTGGGTTACACCCATCCATACAGGAGCCTGTTCCAGCACATCGCCTTTGCTGACAATTTGCGCAGTTTCAAAATTGGCGAAAGCCCAGCCCATCAGACGTTCAGCTTCCCGCCCACGCGCTGCGGATGAAGGCAGCCCGTTCACAGCCAGCACAACACGCCGCCCTTCGCGCTCAGAAGAAGCGCATAGGCCAAACCCACCTGCATCTGTGTGGCCGGTTTTTAAGCCATCGGCCAAACCTTTAACCACCAGAGAGTTCCGGTTTTCCTGCCTGATTTTGTTAAACAGGAACTCTTTTTCCGAGAAGAAATGATAATATTCCGGAAAATCATGAATCAAACGCAGCGCCAGATAGGCCACATCCCGCGCAGACATGTAATGATTTTCTGCGGGCCACCCAGTTGCGTTCATGAAGTGCGAATTGGTGAGCCCCAGTTTGGTGGCTGTGTCGTTCATCAACGCAACAAACTGTTCTTCCGAGCCGGAAATGCCTTCTGCAATCACAATACAGGCATCGTTACCGGACTGGATAACCATGCCCTGAATAAGATCCTGCACGCTTACGCTTTGCCCCAAGGGCACAAACATGCGTGAACCCTGCATGCGCCATGCGCGTTCACTTACGGGCAGCATCTGATCCAGCTTCAGGCGGCCAGATTTGAGCATGCCAAATGTAACATACGCCGTCATCATCTTGGTCAGGGATGATGGGGGCATGCGCTCATCTGCATTTTTCTCAAGCAGTGTGGCACCGCTATTGTAATCCAGAATGCAGGCCCAGCGTGCCTGTGTATCCACCGGCCCCACGGGCGTAGTGGCGGGTGTATCCGCCCCCGGCACAGCAGGCTGGGCCGCCGCAGGTGTTGCACCTTTGGCCGCCGCGCCGTGGTGGCGAGGCCGTGCCATGGCATCAAGCGCATAGGCACCAGAGAAAAGGGCAGCGCCCCCTGCGAGTAAGAACCGTCGAGTCTGCAACATTTTTCCCTATTCGACGACGATATGAGATCCGGTTAAACCAGTAGCAAGTGCTCGCTTAAGGGCGGCATCTGCTTCGCTTATAGTCGTAAAAGGCCCATAGCGCACAGCCCACATTGTGCCATGCCCCAAAAACACAGGCCGAACGCTGGCACCTTGTGCCGCCGCCTGCCGCATGGCGGCCAAGCGAGATGTAAAATCCATGGTTTCCACCCACAGCATGCTGGACACAGGCGCGCCCTGCATAACAGTGGCTGGCAGATCTGCCAGCACTACCTTGCCCGGCGCAGGCATTTCCTGCGTGGTGTTATCTGCCAGAACTGTAAGGCCCTGCCTATCCACTGCCGCGTTACCTAATGCCGTTTGCTGCACTTTTTCCAGCGGGGCTGCACTAATCTGCAACATGGGGCCACCGGGCAGTACTTCGGCAAACTGCCTGCTGGCCATTTCATCTTCCACCACCTGCACACGCGCAGGCTCTTTGCCCACACCCAGCAAATCTGCGGCACGCGGGGAAAGACCGATCATACGCCCCGGATCATTCGGGCCACGATCATTCAAGCGGATCACAATTTGCCGCCCGTTATCCAGATTGGTCACCCGCACCACGGCGGGTAGTTGCAAGGTCTGATGGCTACCTGTCATGCTGGCGGCGCGCCAGACCTCACCATCTGCTGTCAGGTGGCCTTCTGCCTGTGGGGGCTCCCTTACAGCCAAGCCCGTGCCTTGCCACGCAAAGTCTTCCCGCGGGTAAAACCACTTGTTGCCTGCCTGCCATGCCGGCCCAACTGTATAATGCAGATCCTGCTGTGCCACAGGCTGCTGGCGCGAACAGGCCAGCACCGCCAGGCACCCTACAAGGGCGAGTTTTTTCACGTTATTGCATCACCAAGAAGCCCTACACCCAGCGCGTAGAAATCGGAGGGGTTGTAGCGGCGGATCACGTTGAAATTATGATAGACGATAAAGGCTTCGCCCCCCACCCCATCTGGGCGGATAATAGCGCCTTCCTGCACAGCACTTGAAAACTGCCCTGCACGTGGCCGCACGCCCTGCTGCGCCCACCATGAAATAGGGTGCACAACCGTACGGCCAATTTGTGCCTGCGTTATGGTGTCAGGCAGTAAGACTTCCTCTCCCCACGGCTGTCCGGGCAACCAATGGCACTTGGCCAAATAATTGGCGATAGAGGCAAAAACATCGGCTTCATTATGCCAGATATCGCGCCGCCCACCTTCCGGGTAGCTGGCTGCGTAACGCAGATAGGCGCTTGGCATAAACTGTGGCTGCCCCATAGCGCCTGCATAGCTGCCCAGCATACCTGCGGGCGTGATGTCCCCTTGGCCCAGAATGCTTAGCGCCTTCATCAATTCGGAGCGGAAAAAAGCCGAACGCCTGCCATCGTAAGCCAGAGTCGCTAAAGCATCGATCACATGGAATGTGCCCATGCGTGTGCCGTAAGCAGATTCCAGCCCCCAAATACCCGCAATAGCGCCTTTATTAACGCCATATGTGGAACTGATACGGTTGAGCAGCGCTGTACGTTGGCCAACAGCAGCAAGCCCATCGGAAATTTTCTTTTCCGTCAGAACCCGATCTTTATATTGCGCCCATGTCAGGGTGAATTCTGGCTGATGCCGGTCTGCCTTAAGCACTTTGGCATTTGGTTGGGTGGTAAGAGCCAGCGCCTGATCCACCACAGAAGCAGAAATACCCTGCCCTATGGCCTCTCGCCGCACGCCAGCCAGAAAGGTGGCATAACTGGAAGATGCAGCAGGGTGCGGAGTAGTAGCCGCAGTTGTGCGGGCCAATACAGGTGTGGCGAACAGAGCAGAAGCCCCACCAACAAGAAGTTTTCTTCGTAGCATTAAGGCTTCACGCTTCTGATCTGTGTAACATTCAATATCATAGAATATAGTGGAATAAGGCCTTTGTCAGGCCATCTTCTTTATTCCTTCTTTTTGGTTCCGAACACGCAGCTCCATACCTGTCTCCGCCCCTTGACAATACTGTCACAAAAGAGCCTGTTGGAGCCCTGCTCACACTCTTAAAACCTTCAAGACCGTGCTGTTCTGGCCGGAGAGAGATTACCTTCTTTGCTGGATCAGTTTCTGGAACTTACCGCCGCTTACCCTCTTGCGCAGGTTATTATTGTTATTCTGGCCACGTTTGTGCTGGAAGATGCCGCCACGGTTATTACGGCCATTCAGGTTAACCTTCACACTCTTTCCCCCATTACAGCACTTGTTGCGTTGTATATTGGCATTGTAACGGGCGATATCGGGCTTTACGGGTTGGGCTACCTGGCAGCACGCTGGAAACCTGCCCAAAGGTGGGTGAACACATCACAGATGGAAAACCAAAAAGTCTGGCTTTCCAAAAACCTGTTCTGGGTTGTATTTGTCAGCCGCTTTATTCCGGGCACCCGGTTGCCGCTTTACACGGCAAGCGGTTTTTTTAACGCGGGCTTGCCTATATTTACTGCCGCCACATTTCTGGCCACGCTTATCTGGACAACTGCGCTTTTTGCGCTTTCGCTCCATGTTGGTGGGTTTATTCTGGATCATCTTGGCGCTTGGCGCTGGGCTGGCTTGGCTGGATTTGTGCTGGTTATTTTCTTTATGGGCCGTTTGATTGCCCGAGCACAGAAACAGAAGACATGACGACACAGGCCGAAAAACAGCCTTCTCCTCTCTCCCTTTTTGAATTCTGGCCTGGTTGGGTTTTTTACACGCCCGTTGTGGCTTACTGGATTCTGCTTGGCATACGCTATGGGGATGTGACCCTACCCACAGCCGCCAACCCGCGTATTGAAACAGGTGGCCTGTGCGGTGAAAGCAAAAGCAGCATTCTGGATATGGCGGGCAATTATGCCAAACGCTGGATTGCACCTTACGTAACGCTACCAACCGGCACGCATGATCTTGCCCGTGCCCACGCTGCCATGCAGGCCAAAGGGCTCACGCTGCCCGTAGTGGTTAAGCCCGATATTGGATGTAATGGCACCGGTGTAAAACTGGTGCGCACGGAAGATGAGCTGAAAGCAGCCCTCGCCTCCTTCCCGCGCAAGATCCGGCTGGTGATACAAAAACTCATTACATGGAAGCACGAAGCCGGGCTGTTTTATATTCGTCATCCTGACAGCCCTATGGGGGAAATTTCATCCCTCACTTACAAGGATATTCCGGCCCTGCGCGGAAATGGGCGCGATACCGTGCTGCAACTGCTGCAAAAAGATAGCCGCACCAGCAAAGTGCTACACATCTACACGCCACGCCTAACACACTGCCTGCACGAAGTTTTGCCAGATGGGGATGAACTGGAACTGGTATTTGCAGGCAACCATTGCAAAGGGGCCATTTTCCGCAACGGCAAGGCAGACATTACGCCAGAACTCACCCGACAGATTGACGCCATCATGCAGGATATTCCCGATTTTCACTTCGGGCGTATTGATGTGAAATTCCGCTCTGCCGAAGCACTGCGTGAAGGCAAGGATTTTGAAATTATCGAAATCAATGGCGTAGGCTCAGAAGCTATACACATCTGGGATTCCCGCACAACGCTGCGCGAAGCCTATGCAGCCCAGTTCCACCATTACCGGGAAAGTTTCCGTATTGGCGCCAAAAAGAAGAAGGCTGGCTGGTCCCCCACCAATTTGTGGGAAGGTGTGCGCCTCTGGCAGCGCCAGAAGCGGCTTTTGGCATCCTATCCGTTGAACGACTGAATTATTTGGCTTTTTCGCGCTGTTCCCGCCCCAGGCGGGAATGGACGTGACCATAAAACCGATAGCTGGCCCACCCTATACCGGCATAAGTGAGCAGAAGCAGCAGAGGTATGGGGTCCCCTTTATACAGGGCCAACATCATATCTACACAAAGCGGCGCCACCATAACCGCGCAAAAGAAAATCCCTAAAAGCGGCACATAGCCCAGCCAGATACCGCGTACGGTAAAGCCGCCCCACGGCACACTGAAACGACGCGGAATTTCGGGGGCCTTATTGCGCACCCAGATAACGGTAAAACACACAATGCCAAACGCTACAGCCGTGCCAAGACTAACCAGATCACCAATAATATCAATCGGCAACGTGGCAGTTGCCAGCGCTACGCCAAGCCCCAGCACAATGCTGCCGATCCACGGTGTTTGAAAGCGCGGATGCAGCTTACTGAACATCGGCATTAGCAAGCCATCTTCCGCCATGGCAAAAAAGATGCGGCTTTGGGCATATAACAGCCCCATCAGCACGGAACACAGGCCGATAACGGCCCCTAGCTTTACAAACAAAGCCAGCCACGGCTGATGCATGGCGTTAACGGCTATTGCCAGCGGGTCTGCTACATCCAGCGTCTGCCACGGCACCACACCAATCAACACGGCAGCCACAATCATGTAAACAACCGTGCAGATAATGAGCGAAAGCACGATACCAACAGGCACATCCCGCCGAGGGTTTTGGGCCTCTCCCGCTGCGGTAGAAACAGCCTCAAACCCTACATATGCAAAAAAGATAACCGATGCTGCGCGGAAAATACCGGGGAAGCCAAAGCGGAAGCCTCCTTCATACTTCGGAATAAAGGGAGACCAGTAAGACGGATGCACCTCCCACACGCCCAGCGCCACAAAGAGCGCCAGAACGCCCACTTTGAGAAAAACAATGAGCGCATTGATTTTGAAGGATTCCCGCACGCCCAAAACCAGCAACAAAGAAACGGCCAGAATAGAGAAAGCGCCCACCGCATCTATCCGCCACCCCGCAGCAACATGGCGGGATGCCCCTTCAAACGCGACTTGCAGCGTAGTGGTGGACAGAGCCGATGGCACATGCACGCCAAAATCTTGCAAAAGACTGACCGCATAACCTGAAAAACCAGCAGCCACACCTGCGCAGGAAATGCCATATTCCAGCAAAAGCAGCCATCCAACAGCCCATGCCCAACGCTCCCCCATAGAAACATAGGCATACGTATAGGCAGAGCCTGAAACCGGCATGGAAGATGCCAGCTCACCATAAGAAAGAGCTGTAAAAAGGCAGGCAACCCCCGCCACAATAAAGGACAAAAGGATGGACGGCCCCGCATAGTTGGCGGCTGCCGTGCCTGTCATAACATAAATACCCGCGCCAATAGTGGAGCCCACGCCCAGCATGGTAAGCTGCAAAGGCCCCAGTGTTCTGCTTAGGCGTTGGGTGCTGTTTTCCTTTTCAATGCGCTGTAAAGACTTGCGCCGCGGCGAACCAGAAATATCTCCCATCAGACTATTTCTGGATCAGTACATAAAATGGAACAGAATGGTCGCAATACCGCCTACGCCCATGCAGTACCAAGCAAAGGGAGAAAGCGCCCATCTGTCGTGATCACGGAAATACCGCATCAGAAAAGCGGTGCTGAACAATGCCGTCAGGCCAGATACAAGAGCTGCCACCACGGCAATGCGCATCTGCCCCGGCTGTAGCTCCAGATGCCGCATTTTGAAGGCTTCACGCACCGTAGCGGCCAGAATAACGGGTTGCGCCATCAAAAAGGAAAAGCGTGCTGCCGTATCATGGTGCAGCCCCCGCAACAAACCACCACAAATGGTTGCACCAGAGCGAGAAAGCCCAGGAAAGAATGCAAGGCACTGGAACAGGCCAATAATGACCGCATCGCGCGATGTCATGCTGGCAACAGAATTAACGTTTTTCCGCACCACACTGCTGCGCAGCCGTTCTACCACCAGCAAAAGCAAACCATTTAAAAACAAGAAAATGGCAGCGGATGAGGCTGAGCCAAACAAATTGCGCAAGAAGTGCTCAAACAGGCCACCCACCACAACAGCGGGAATGGTGGCTACAATGAGCAGCCACAGAATATGCAGGCTTTCCATTTGCATGCGCTGGCCGCAACTGCCACTGGCCCCTTTGAATATGGCCAGCCAGTCTTTCCAGAAGAAAACTAGCAGCGCCACAGAAGTACCCAGATGCAGCATAACCAGAAACGGCAGAAATGCCGGGTCATGCAGATCGTACGACCAATGGAACAACGCCGGAAGGATAACAGCATGTCCAAGGCTACTTACGGGAAAGAGTTCTGTTGCTCCCTGAAGAAGAGCGATAATGATAGCCTGAAGAAACGACATATGCAGTTACAACCCACGCTGGCACAACTTTGCTGCCTGTCCTTGCACCATGCGCCACCATGCTGCAAGGATTCATGCTAATCTTATGCCACAACATTATTATTCGGGATGAAAACACACCTATGAGCAGGCAAAACCGTGCAGGCGCATGTCTTTTTAGCGGAGCAGTTCTGGCAGCCACGCTGGGTTTTGCTTTTTATGCACATGGCACTCAGAAATCTCCGGGCACAAATAACTACGCTCTCTCTGCCCGCTTTGTCTCGGCCAACGGGCTGGAACGTGGCGCAGATGTAGATATTGCCGGGGTAAAAGTGGGCCGCGTTTCATCCATCGTACTAGACCCAGCCACTCAGATGGCTTTTGTGCACTTTACACTGGATGGCGCACTGCACTTGCCACAGGACAGCACGCTCACAATCAGCAGTGCCACGCTTTCATCTGAAAACGCTTTGATGATTGAACCCGGCACATCCTCCACCATAGCACCACCCAATGGAATGCTGACACATACGCTGGAGCCCACAAGCCTTGAGCAACAGGTCAGCAATTACATTTTTGGCGCCGGAAATCTGGGGCAGTAAGCTCTTATATTCTCTTATCTGATTATTTTTATAACAAAATACGCCAAACCGGGTTGACGGCATCCCGGAGAATCAGGTAGATGAGCGCCATCACATGATGGCGGCGTAGCTCAGTGGTAGAGCAGGGGAATCATAATCCCTTGGTCGGAGGTTCAAATCCTTCCGCCGCTACCAATTCCCTGAAAAATCAACACACTAAACCCACCACATCAAGCCAAGAACTTGCTGTGTTATTTTTGTGTTGCGCGCGTTTTATGGCTGCCTAAAATACCTTACACGCAAACATAATTTATACCCTGCCCACCCCGCTCCAGATATCAGAAGCAGGGCAGCAAGGTGTCAGAAGTTTTTTAGCCTTCGGAAAGTTCAGGCTGAGGTTCAGATTCTTCCTGAATATCAGGCTGAGGGGCATTTTCCTGCCGGTCTTCGCCATCTTCATTGGTCTGCGCAACGGCACGCTGCTGGCGGGCGGCAAGGCGTTCGGCGCGCTCTTGCTGGCTTTGCTGCGCAGCCTGCGCCATGGCGTTCATGATACGGAAGTAATGTTCGGCATGCTGGAAGTAACCTTCTGCTGCCACGCGGTCTCCGCTGCCTGTGGAATCACGACCAAGCTGGAGATATTTTTCAAAAAGCTGCTGGGCTGTGCCACGTACGCGCACATCCGGGCCATGACTATCAAAAACATGATTCCTGTTCATCGGAATCTGTCCATTCAGTTGTCGGGAACTCCCATTGCTCCCGTTGGAACGATGGTGTCTTGTCCGCATCCGTTTTACGTTCATGGGTTTATCACAGCGCTTTCCTGTTCAGGGCACTTTGGCATAAAGAAACAGTCCTGTATTAAAAAGGTATGCTTCCTGAGTGAAGGCCGAATTGTTTTTTCGGAATGGGCTTTATGTAAGGCAACACATAACTTGTTGCCAAATGAAAGGCCCCCTTGCTGCTTTAATTTCTGATGCAGTGATTTTAGGTTTTTACATCTGCTACAGAAGCAAGCTTGAGTAGTGTAGCAACCCAAGCCTATAAAGCCAAGTTATTTTTCACGCCTGTTTTTCTAGCACCACAGCGCGGGCAATACCTGCCAGATCTGCTTTTACATCTACCACGCGCAAGGCATTGGTGGCTGCCAAGGCACGCAAAGCCTCTTCCTGCCCTATGCCAATTTCCAGCACAGCCAACCCGCCATCTGCCAATAAAAATGGCAGACGACCGCAAAGATAGCGGTACGCACTCAACCCATCATTCCCACCATCCAGTGCGCGCACAGGCTCATGCTCACGTACTTCCCGCATAAGGTCTGCCAGATCTGAAGTCGGAATATAGGGAGGGTTGCTCAGCACCACATCAAACCGCGCATTTGGAGCCAACGCGGCATCCCACTCCGCCGCTATACACAATGCGTGATCCTGCATGCCACAACGCTGGGCATTCGCATGCGCCAACATGGCGGCTTGTGGGTTGATATCCACCCCTACCCCACGCGCTTTAGGGTATTCCGCCAAAGCAGCCAGCAGCAAACAGCCCGTACCAGTACCTAAATCCAGAATATTCTGCACGGATGCCTGATCCGGTCGATATTCCAGAAGGCTTGTAATAAGTGTTTCTGTATCTCCGCGCGGCACCAAACTTGCTGGAGATACTGCCAAATCCAAGCTCCAAAACCCTTTACTGCCTGTAATATAGGCAAAAGGTTCATGTGCAGCGCGGCGTTTTACGTAAGAAAAAAAGGGCTCACTGGGCACATTCTCTGTTGGAGAGCGGGCTAGCAGTTGCTCTGGTGTAAGGGAAAGCGCATGAATAAGTAGTAATCGCGCTTCCCGCCGCGGGCCTTCAATACCGGCCTGTGCCAAAAGTTGTGTACCCTCACGCAACAGTTGCGCTATTGGCTGGCAGGGAATTGTTTTTTCTGCTGTACTCACACGCGCAACCTTGATGGATTGATCTGGTTAGACATCAATGCCCCAATTTTTCCGCCGTATCCAGAACACAACTTTTTGCCTGCTTGGCCTTATGGCCGCATTGCCCCTTTCTTGCGCCTATGCGGGCGAATTTACGGTAACAGACGGCAAGGCAGATACGGAAATTTCTGAAGTTTCACGCATCTATCTGGATGGCAAACTTGTAAGCGTGATCCGACTGGATGATAAAAATCAGGAAAAAACGGTTAAAGTCACCACCCCTATGGGCCGGTTAGACCACACCTATACCTTATGCGGTGAAATCACCATCCGCTCTCCCGAAGGACGGGTAGAAACTCATGAGGTAGATAGTGATGGCACGCTCCACAACCCCGATGGGCACCATTTTTACGCCTTGGGGTCTGATAACTTCACTGAATTCTTTCTAACTGATCCAAACGCGCCAGAAGCAGCGGAGCATCACCCCGGCCATTCTGGCGTGTGTGCAGCACCTATCAGTTAAAAACCTTCAGCCGCCAGCAGAGCCGCCTGTTCTTCCTGCGTAAGGGCATCTACAAACTCATCCAATTCCCCCAACATGACACGGTCAATTTTATAGAGTGTCAGGTTGATACGATGATCCGTGACACGCCCCTGCGGGAAGTTATAGGTGCGAATACGCTCTGATCTATCCCCCGTACCCACCTGAGAGCGCCTATCTGCCGCACGGTTGGCATGGGCCTGCGCTCTTTCACGCTCATACAAACGTGCACGCAGGATTTTCATGGCCTTGGCACGGTTTTTATGCTGGCTTTTTTCTTCCTGCATAGAAACCACAATGCCGCTGGGCATATGTGTAAGACGCACGGCACTTTCCGTCTTATTCACATGCTGCCCACCAGCGCCAGAGGCTCGAAACACATCTACCCTCAGGTCTGTTTCGTTAACCTCTACATCAACATCTTCGGCTTCTGGCAGCACAGCCACCGTAACTGTGGAGGTATGGATACGGCCCTGACTTTCCGTAGCGGGCACGCGTTGCACCCGATGCACACCGGATTCATACTTCAACCGCGCAAACACGCCTTTGCCGTTAATTTCGGCAATACCTTCGCGCAGGCCGCCTAGCTCGCTTTCGTCATAATCCATAACGGTAAAGCGCCAGCCGTTTAGGTCTGCATAACGGCGGTACATGTCAAACAGTTCGGCCGCGAACAGAGCGGCTTCATCGCCCCCAGCCGCAGGCCGCACTTCCAGAATAGCACTGCGGGCGTCTGCCACATCTTTTGGTAACAAAGACAGACGCACATCTTTTTGCAGATGTGGAAGTTGCTCACGCAGTTCAGCCAGCTCTGCTTCTGCCAGTTCCTTCATTTCTGGATCTGCTAAAAGCTGCTCAGCTTGCCGGATACCGTCTTCCACCCCGCGCAGGGCGTTGATACGCGCCACAACGGGTTCGATTTCAGCATATTCTCGTGATGCCTGCGTAAAGGCTTCACCATTTAGCCCGCTTGCTAGCTGCGCTTCCAACTCCAGAGCGCGGCTGACAATCTGGTCTAGCCGTTCGTCAAACTTCATGCTGCAAATACGTCTTGCGCTTTGGAAAGCAACGTATCACGAGAGACTTCCTGTTCGGCCCCTGTTTCCATATTTTTTACACGGAACAGACCCTTGGCCAGTTCATCTTCCCCAAGGAAAAGCACATGGCTGGCATTCTGCTTGCCTGCACGTTCCATACGCTTACGCAGTGAACCCTTGTAGCCAATTTCTGTTCTTACACCCTGCCCGCGCAAACCCTGCAAAATCTGCACAACTGCGCTTTCATCAGGCGCGCCAACAGGCACCAACACAACAGAGCGCGGCACCGCAGGCACTTGTTCTAGCAGCATAGACAGGCGCTCAATACCCGCAGCCCAGCCAATAGCGGGCACTTCTGGCCCACCCATCTGTTTTACCAAACCATCATACCGGCCACCAGCCAGCACTGTGCCCTGAGAACCCAGACGATTGGTGACGAACTCAAACGTGGTGTGGTTATAGTAGTCCAGCCCACGCACAATGCTGGGGTTTACAGTGTAGGCAATGCCGAACACATCCAGCTTATTGCGCAAATCATCCCAAAACGTACGGGCTTCTGGTGTTAGAAACTCTGCCATCATGGGCGCATCAGCCACCAGAACCTTATCGCCTGCATCCTTGCTATCCAGAATGCGCAGCGGGTTCTTTTCCAAACGGGTTAGACTGTCTTCAGACAATTTATCCTTATGGGCCGAAAAATACGCTACCAAAGCATCTCGCCATGCATCACGGCTGGCAGCATCACCCAGCGTATTCAGTTCCAGCGTCACGTAATCTGCAATGCCCAACGCCTTGAGCACTTCGTACCCCATGGCAATGGCTTCTGCATCTGCCAGAGGTTCGGCTGCCCCCAGAAGCTCTGCGCCAATTTGGTGAAACTGGCGATATCGCCCTTTCTGGGGCCGTTCATGCCGGAACATGGGGCCTGCATAAAATACTTTCTGCGGCAGGGACTGCGTAAGCGCATTGGTAACCAAGGCCCGGCAAATGGCTGCCGTACCTTCTGGCCGCAATGTTAGGCTTTCACCATCCCGATCACTAAAGGAATACATTTCTTTGGAAACAACATCGGACGTATCCCCCAAAGAGCGGGAGAAAACCCGTGTATCTTCAAAAATCGGGGTTGCCCATTCATCAAACCCGTAAACACCTGCAATCCGGCGCGCTGTGTCTACCACATGCGCATGGCGGCGCTGGTCTTCTCCAATAAGGTCGTGTGTTCCTCTTACGGGCTGAATGCTGCTCACGAATATATATTCCCACACCACGGCACCCGTCACCTTGGCTGGCGTGGTGTTTTTTGCTGTTTAAAATGGCACGTCTGCCCCTGCCCGCGCCTTTTGGCGCAAAGCAGAGGAAGAAAGTTGAATGCTTAGTTGGCAGATGCCATGTCTGGCAGTTCCTGCGCTTTACCTTCCTGCTTTTCCTTGGCTTCTTCTGCCTGAATAGCAGCAACGCGCTCTTCTACCAGTTCCACAACATGTTCGATCATGTCTGCCGCAGGCACGGTATGATCCTGCTTGCCACCGGCATACACCATGTGGCGACCAGAGCCACCGCCGGTTACGCCCAGATCGGTCAGCAGGGCTTCACCCGGGCCGTTCACCACACACCCGATGATGGACAGGGTAAGTGGGGTTTTAATATGTGCCAGCCGATCTTCCAGCGTCTGCACCGTTTCCACCACGTTAAAGCCCTGACGCGCGCAGGACGGGCAGGAAATAATCTTAACACCACGGTGGCGTAGGCCGAGGGACTTAAGAATATCCCAACCCACCAGCACTTCTTCTTCCGGCGCAGCGGAAAGAGAAACACGCATGGTATCACCCACACCGGCCCACAGCAGGTTGCCCAGACCAATAGAGGATTTTACGGTGCCAGCACGCTTGCTGCCTGCTTCTGTAATGCCAATGTGCAGCGGGTAATCGCAGGCATCTGCCAGTTGCTGATACGCGGCCACCGCCATGAACACATCTGATGCCTTCACGCTGATCTTGAATTCACGAAAATCATGATCTTCCAGAATTTTAGCGTGTTCCAGAGCGCTTTCCACCAGCGCATCTGGGTTAGGCTCACCATATTTTTCAAGCAGATGCTTTTCCAGTGATCCGGCGTTCACACCAATACGGATGGAACAGCCGTAATCCTTAGCGGCCTTAACCACTTCACGCACACGCTCGGCGCTGCCGATGTTGCCTGGGTTGATACGCAGGCAGGCAGCACCTGCCTTTGCAGCTTCAATAGCGCGTTTGTAGTGGAAGTGAATATCGGCCACGATAGGCACGTTCACTTCCTTTACAATTTCTTCCAGCGCCTTGGTGCTTTCCTCATCCGGGCAGGACACACGCACAATATCCACACCCGCCATTTCTGCACGACGAATCTGCTCGATTGTTGCCTGTGCATCAGTCGTGAGGGTGTTGGTCATGGTCTGGACGGAAATCGGCGCATCACCACCGACGGCTACCTTGCCGACATGGATCTGCCGAGATTTCCGACGCTCGATATGCTGGTAAGGCCGGTAGCCGCTCATTTTACATCCTTTTGTCGAAAACGACAGTTGAGGGAAGCTGCCGTGTTCGGCCACACGGCGTTCTCCATTGCGTTTGGTGTTTTCCTGCCAAAATCAGGGCCATTTGGCTACACATAATACGCGCGAGGGTGCCATTCTAGTGCGAACCCATGCCCTGAAGCTGGCGCGCATTCAAATCATCAGCGCTTGGTTCTGCTTGCACAGGCGCGGCCCGATGGCGTGTGCGAGGTGCAGTTTCCTTGGGCTTAAGCGCCTGTTCCGAGGCTGCCAGATCTGTCTGCGCATCTGTTGGTATCTCTGATACCGTATTGGGCGTAGGGGCTGCAACATCTGCATGCATCGGCGGTGTGGCAACGTTATTTTGCACGGCAGGTGCGGCCAATATACCATCACGCACACTTTGCGGTGTTAGCAGCATTTTGCGGCGTACAGCACCGTTGCGCCCTAAAGGCGCTGTCAGCACATCCCCCATACGCAAAACAATGCCACCCGCATTGCCTACGGTCAGGCTATAGGGGCCACCCTCCACCGGCACATTCCATTCCTCATCGGGTTGTAAAATGTGATCGTAAACAACCTTGCCGTTGGCATCCTTCACCTGCACCCAACTGGCGGCAAGCGCCTTCAACACGATCTGATTATCAGCAACCGCCTCAGAAGGAGCCGCTGGCGTTGCCGCAGGTAGCATTTGCGCGTTGGGCTGTTGGGGATTTTGTGCAGATGTTGCACCAATATCACCAACTGGCTGCGTTGCTTCCGATGCTACGGTACCTTCAGGCAAAGCATTCCCCGCACCTTGCGCGTTCGATGCCGGTTCAGAGCCTGATGACTTAGGCTGTGCAGAGGGGGGCAAAGGTGCTGGAACAGCACTTTTATCCGGCAAAATGGAAGCCACTTGCGGAGAAGGCGCATTATGGGTCTGCTCACCAGGCAGAAGGCTTGCCACTGGCGGCACACGCTCCGGAGCAGGTGGCGTGTGCCCTGTAAAGTAATACCACCCCACATAGCTGGCCAGAATAACAGCAAGCCCAAGAGAAATGGACACAGCCGGAGGAATACGCCGATCTGGCGGCGGATCTGGAAACACAAGTTCTGGCTGCCGAATAGCGTTACGCGCTTCCTGCCTGTAACGCTCCACCATAGGGTTTGGATCAAACCCCAAAGCCTGCGCATAGGCCCGTAAAAACCCAAGCGTATATACTTCCGCCGGAAGCACATCCGCTTTTCCGGTTTCCAGCGCATCCAGATATGCATCTCGGATGCGCAGATACGCGGCAACATCATCCAAGGACCAGCCAAGCTGTTCGCGGCGTTTGCGCAGCGCGCCCCCTACCCCGTATGTACCAATATCGGGGAGCGGAGGCAGAGCAGCCGGCTGCTCCTGTTCAGAACTTGGGGCGTTTTCAGCCATCAGCATCCATGCGGCGTTGTTGACGGATCAGCGCTATCACGGCCTGATCTATCAGGTCAGCAATAATCTGGGCCACCGGCTGCACAGATTTTACCATGCCAACAGATTGCCCGGCCATAACAGAGCCTTCTTCTACATCTCCATCAATAACCGCGCGCCGCAAGGCACCCGCCCAGAAATGTTCGATTTCCAGTTGCGCATCTTCACGCGTGAGATCACCCGCCTGAAAGCGGCGGATAACATCGGCCTGATGCGCTACAAATTTACGCCCGCCCTCATTGCTGATGGCCCGCACCGGAATAACCGGAAAGCGTTCATCAAGCTGAACCGAGGTCGTAGCATCACGCGCATTGGCCCGCACAAAAGCTTTTTTAAAGTTTTCGTGGGCAATGCTTTCCTCTGCCGCAGCAAAACGCGTACCAAACTGGCCACCAGCAGCGCCCTGCTCCAAATAGGAAACAAGCGCATCACCACGACCAAGGCCGCCAGCCACAAAAACCGGCACGTTCTGGATATGCGGCAGAATTTCCTGCGCCAGCACAGTCAGGGAAACGGGGCCGATATGACCACCTGCTTCTGCACCTTCAATGACCAGCGCATCCACACCCATCTTGATCAGCCGCTTGGCCAACACCAATGCAGGGGCAAAGCCAATAACCTTGGCGCCACCATCCTTGGCGGCCTTAATGGCGGCGCTGGGCGGGATACCACCTGCCAGCACAATATGGCCCACCTTGGCATCCAGACACACCTGCACCAGCTCATCCAACTGAGGGTGCATGGTAATCAGATTTACGCCAAAAGGGCGATCTGTCAGCGCACGGGTGGCGGCAATTTCCTCAGCCAAACGGGCTGGTTCCATAGCACCACAGGCAATCACACCAAACCCACCTGCATTGGAAATGGCGGATACAAGGTGGCGTTCACTCACCCAGGACATTGCCCCAGCCAAAATGGCGTAAGGCGTGCCCAGAAAATCCGCCCCCCTTTGCCACAACTTATCCAACCGCGTGCGGGCGCGCTGCCATTCTTCAGACGTTGGAGCGGGATTTAGGCTGCTTGCAATATCAGACATCATCAAGACCATAGGCCGTGTGCAGCGCACGCACTGCCAGTTCGGCATATTCTGCGGCTACCAGCACGGAAACCTTGATTTCGCTGGTGGAAATGGCCTGAATGTTGATGGAGCGTTCAGACAGCGTGCGGAACATGGTGCTGGCAACACCTGCATGGGAACGCATGCCACTGCCCACCACACTCACCTTTACGATATCCGGGTCTGTTTGCAGTTCTTCATACTGCACAGCGCCGCGCACGCTTTCCAGAATGCTGATAGCGCGTGGCAGATCGGTCTTGCTGGTGGTGAAGGTCATGTTTGTGGTGCCATCTGCGCCGGTGCTCTGCACAATCATGTCCACATTCACATTGGCTTCGCTCAATGGGCCAAAAATTGCCGCCGCAATGCCCGGACGGTCAGGAATGCGCCGAACCGACAGTTTGGCTTCATCACGGGAGTAGGCAATGCCGGTGACCAGTTTCTTTTCCACGATTTCGTCCTCATCCACCACCATAGAGCCGGGAAGGTGACCTTCCGTAACTGCGGGGCCATCTTCAAAGCTGGAAAGCACCTGCACACGCACACGCTCGCGCATGGCAAGGCCTACACTGCGTGTTTGCAGCACCTTGGCGCCAACAGATGCCAGCTCCAGCATTTCTTCGTACGTAATTTTGTCCAGCTTACGCGCCTTGGGCACGATTCTGGGGTCTGTGGTGTAAATACCGTCCACGTCCGTGTAGATATCGCACCGATCCGCCTTAATGGCAGCGGCAAGCGCCACGGCAGATGTATCTGAGCCACCGCGCCCCAACGTGGTTACGCGGCCATCCGGCCCAACACCCTGAAAGCCTGCCACAACCGGCACCATACCATCGGCCATGCTGCCCAGCAGACGCGCGCCATCTATCGAATCGAGGCTGGCCTTGCCGTGCAGGGAATCCGTAAGAATGGGCACCTGCCACCCGGCAAAGGAGCGCGAAGGCACGCCAAGCTTTTGCAAGGCAATAGCCAGCAAACCACTGGTTACCTGCTCACCCGTTGCCACAACGGCATCGTATTCGCGCGCATCATACAAAGGAGAAAGAGACTGACAGAACCCAACCAGCCGGTTGGTTTCTCCTGCCATGGCTGAAACAACCACCAGCACATCGCAGCCTGCGTCTTTCTGTTTTTTGACGCGCTCGGCCACGGCTCTGATACGGTCAAGATCCCCCACGGATGTCCCGCCGAATTTCATGACGATCCGGGGTGCGGAACCGGACATAGCTTTATTCTCCACCAAACAGGCCGTAAAACGCATTGCACCAGCCCTTCCCGCCACCTGCATAGCGGAAAAGACGCATGGGAACGGTTGCGCTGCTTCACAAGCCGCGTCACATACCTCTCCCGGCCCCCTTTCGTCCAGCGGGGAGACCAGCAGGAAAGGAATTTGTTGTATGCACGCCACCCGAGAGGAAGCGCCTTCCTCTGTTTCTTCCGAGGAAATTGCCCGCTTTAGTGCTCTGGCAGACAAGTGGTGGGATCCAACAGGCCCCATGCGCCCCCTGCATGCCATGAACGGCCTGCGGATTGAATGGGCCAGCCGCCACCTGCCCCTGCGTGGCCGCAAATCACGCAAGCCGCATGTGCTGGATATTGGCTGTGGCGCGGGGCTGGCTAGTGAAGCCCTGGCAAAAGCCGGATATAACGTATTGGGGCTGGATGCATCGGCCAATGGTATTGCCGCTGCACAGGCGCATCTGGAAGCCAACCCGCTTCCCGCCGGTTCTGGCACGCTCCATTATCGCCAAGGCAGCGCGGAAGAACTGGTGGCCGAACACGCCAAGTTTGATGCTGTGATGGCTTTGGAAATTATAGAGCATGTGACTGATCCTGAAGCATTTATGGTTATGCTGGCTCAGCTTGTAGATGCCAATGGCACAATCATTGTTTCTACCATGAACCGCACCCTGCGCTCCTTGGCTGTCGGCAAGATTGGGGCGGAATATTTGCTGCGCCTGCTACCTGTTGGCACACACGAATGGCGCAAGTTTATCCAGCCTTCCGAACTGGGGCGCTATGCCCGCGCCGCTGGCCTGCGGATGGTTGCCATTTCTGGCATGGCCCCCGGCATTGGCAGATGGAAAGAAACGCAGGACTTGGGCATTAACTACATCGCCGCCTTCAAAAAAGACTGATATAGAATTTACCTTTAATATCAGTGTGTTTCTGACGCTTTCTTACACAATATGTTAAGCAGGAAGCGTCAGAAACTCAAAGCAGGTTGGGCTGCCAATGGGTGTAAAATCCCACGTAAAGCCAATCTTGCCGGTGGTTTTATCTACCCGGAAAGATGTGATGGAATCACTCCGCTGGTTGGCCACGTATAAATAGCTGCCAGTAGGATCAAATTTGAGCGCCCGCCCGTAATCGGCATGTGTCCAGATTTCATCCACCAATGTTAGGCCACCATCCTGTGCCACCTGGAACACAGCTAGAGAATCGCCCAAGCGGTTAGAGACGTAAAGAAAATGCTCATCGGGTGAGAACAGAATGCCCGCAGCCAGCGTGCTCCCCCGGAAGTGTGCGGTTAAGCTACTTACGGCCTGTTGCGGTGCAATATCTCCTGTTTTGGCATCAAAATTTGCCACCACAACTTTGGAATCCTGTTCGCACAGAATGTACAGCCGTGCGCCGTCCGCAGAAAACTGAAAATGCCGCGGGGCGGAGCCCGATGTCATGGTGGTAAACGGCTTTTTGGCCGGGAACAGACGCCCCGTATCCAGATTGATCCCATACACATACATTCTATCCAACCCGGCATCTGCCACTGCCACAAAGCGGCCGGATGGGTCTGCATGGATCATATGTGGGTGAGAGCCTGAGTGGTCACTTATTGCAAAGTTACCCGGCGGATTATCCGAAGCCCGATCTGGCATACGTGGGCCAGTATTGTGGATGAGAGTTGTCATCGGCCCCAAGGAACCATCTTTTTGCACGCGCAACAGTGCAAAATTCCCACCCGTATAATTGGCCACCATAACGTATTTACCAGAGGGATGGACGCTCAGATGCGCCGGATCTGCCCCACCAGAAGAAACGGTATTCAACTTTGTTAACGCGCCCGTGCCATGATCTACCGAAAAAGCCGTGACGGCTCCGGTGTTTTTTCCTTCAAAATCATTGATTTCGTTAACGGCGTAAAGAAAACGCTTATCCGGAGAAAATGCGATAAAAGAAGGGCTGGCAACATCTGTAAATGTATTCAGATGGTTGAGAGAACCTGTTTTACGGTTCATTTCAAAAGCCGTAATGCCATCCCCATTGCCACCCGGCGGCCCGTGCTGCGTATAGCCGCCTACATAACATAAAATACGCTCTGGCGGTGGTGGCGTTGCGGCATCCTGTGTATCGGTTACAGGCGTGTTATCGTCTGCCCGCACATAGGTGCTTCCCAAAAAACCACACGCCAGACCACCCAGCCCGAAAGCACGACGCGAAAACGAGCCGCTCATAATCCTGTTTTTCTCCTTAATGCGCGTATGCTCAGGGCATCTTGCAGACAGGCCCCATTGGCGGGCCGGAATACCGTGTCCATGTCTGGGTTTCACCAAAAATGGGCAGGCCTAGATAACCGCGCAGTTTCAGCACACCAGACTGGGGAGACCAGATCCGAGCGTCATACTTATGGCCACTATCGGGGTCCAGAATATTCCCTTCCCACTTGTTTTTTTCATCTTTCAGCGGACGAAAATCCGTTAGCATCAAGAGGTTACACTCGGTTTTTCCATCATGCCCCTTGGGAACATCCGTGCCATCGTAGCGTAAGCCAATCAATCGGCCACAAACAGTTTCCCCACATTTTTCAATCTTAAAAACGCCGTCATGGTCTTGGCTTAGCCAGTAACCCATCAGGCTGCTTTCATCCCCCAAGGCAACAGAATCTGCCATGGCAGGCTGAGAGATTGCAGGAAGCAGCGCGGCAGATATGCCTAATACGGACGAAAGAAAAAAAGCCCTAATTCCGGTTCGAACGCCGCGCGCCATGAAGTTTTTCATGCTCTCTTTCTCCTTCGCCCAGCCCTGTTGCCAACATATAATTTTTACGTAACCGGCTGGTTTGCCCTGTTAATTTGGGCACCGTAACCCCTGCCTGCCACCCCCAACACTGTTCCGACAACCCCGAAAAATTAGCTGTCGGTCTTGCGTACCCACGGAAGCGGCAGCACATCAACCCCTTCATCTTCCAGCATTTCGCGCTCTGATGCCGTCATATCTCCATAGATACTGCGTTCTGGCGCTTCTCCATGATGAATACGCAGGGCTTCATCCGCAAAATTGGAACCCACGTTTTCGCAGTTTTCTTCCACCGCGGCTCTGATCTGGCGCAAAGCGCTTATCAGATTATCTGGCACTACGGGTTCTAACTGTTGCAGTGCAGGTGGCGCTTCGGGTTGTTGTGGCATTTCTTCGGGTTTGGAAGGTTCCATTTGTTTCGGATGTGAGCGGCCCTTTACAATAGCGGGTGCCATAAGGGCCTGCTCTACCTTAGCCGTGCCACAAATGGCGCAGCTCAACAGGTTTTCCTGCTTCAGGCGTGCAAAAGCGGTGCTATCCCGATACCAGCCTTCAAACGTATGCCCATTTGCACAACAGAGCTGATAACAGATCATCCGCTTTTACCTCCTACCTTTCAGTTTTCACCCAAGCCCAGAGCTGCATCCAGCTTGCCTTGGCGCTCTAGTGACATCAGATCATCACATCCGCCCAAGCACCGATCTCCTACAAAAACCTGCGGTACAGTTGTGCTGCCACCAGAGCGGCGGATGGCATCTTCACGTGCCTGCGTGCCACGAGGGGCGTTAATTTCCTTGAACGGCACCTTTTTGCGTTCCAGCAATGTAACGGCCCGCATGCAAAAAGGGCATCCCGGCTGCGTGTAAATTTCGATTTCAGGCATAAACATTTTCCTTCTGTATTTTGGTAAGTCCGGTTTTTACACCGCACATCTATTCTGGAAGGTTTATATCAACTTCTGGCCGCGCAGGCACCAGCCCCGCCACTAAAAGACTGACATCCAGCACCCCGGCCTGCCTTAATGCCTGCACACAGGCCGTAGCTGTAGCGCCTGTTGTGAGCATATCATCCACCAACACAACAGAACGTCCGTGCAGTTTTTGCTGCCATTTGGGCCTAAATGTAATGGCGCTTTGCATTTCCTGCTGCCGTTCCTTGCGGGAAAATCCAGCTAATTTTGTTGTGGCGCGCGTACGCATAAGGGCATCAGGCAGCACCTGTAAATGCTTTACGCGTGCCACTTCAGCCGCCAGCAGTGCCGCCTGATTGTAACGACGCCGGAGCAGCCGCCACCTATGCACAGGCACGGGCACCAGCAACACATCTGGCCGCAGAATATCTTGCCCTATCTGCATCATACGTTGCGCCAGAAAACGAGCGTTTTCTGTTCTATCTGCATATTTTAGCTGTAAAATGAGATCTCTGGCGGCCGCCGTATAAACAAAAGCCGCCCGCGCATGTTGCCATGCAGGATGATGCTGCTCACACGCAGCGCACAACCCCGTATGCCCCAAACTTTCCTGCGAGGGCTGAGGCGCTGCACAAGCATCACAAAATGGGCGGCTAATTGATTGTAGGCGACCAAAGCAGGAAACGCAGGCTGCCCCCTGCTGCGCCACGTCTGCCCCACATAATATGCAACTTGGCGGATACAAAATATCCATCAAAACCGCGCCCAGTTTGTGTATTTTCACTTGCATTTCATGGGTTCACACAAAATTTCCCGGCCTCTATCCTTGGCAAACCGCAGGGAAGCACGCACATGTTCTAAAATGGATGTGCCCGTAATTTTTGATCGCAAAGCTGTAAGGCTGCACCGTGAACGTGCAGCCCGCACCCAGCACGCCACTGCCCCCATATTGGAAGCGGCAGCAGATATTCTGCTGGATCGGCTGGATGATGTGATGCGTTCATTTTCCAGCGCACTGGATATTGGGGGCCGGGGCATTATCTGCCAAGGGCTGAAACGCAGAAATATTCCAACCATTACCTGCGATCTTTCAGAAGCACAGGCACGTTGCGCATCCACCCCAAGCCTTTGCGCTGATGAAGAACGCCTCCCCTTTGCCCCCGGCAGTTTTGATCTGGTGATTGCCAGCCTTTCCCTCCATTGGGTGAATGATCTGCCGGGCTTATTCCACCAAATCCGCTCTATTCTGCGGCCTGATGGGCTCTTTTTGGCCAGTATTCCCATTTTACCTACGTTGCGACCTTTGCGGCAGGCGTTGGAAATGGCTGAACTGGCATTAAGCGATGGTGTTTCACCCCGCGTATCACCCTTACCCACGCAACAAAGCTGTGTCTCGTTACTTCAGCGTGCTGGGTTTGCGTTGCCAGTGGTGGATACAGAAACGCTGGAACTGCGTTACCGCTCCTTACGGGCATTGATGGCAGATTTACGCGCTGCGGGAGAAACCAATGCGCTTGCCCTACGCTCTCGCATCATTCCGCCACGCTTACTGCTTCCTGCCGCTGCGCATGAACTAGAGGATGAAAAAGCAGAAAGCTTCTGCATGCCATTGCATATGGCAATACTTGCTGCGTGGTCTCCCTCTGGCAATCAGCCGCAACCGCTTACACCGGGGCAATTTACACATTCGTTGCATGATGTGCTGCAACAGCAGCCCCATCCTTTAACCAAACCATAAGCAAACAGGTTTCTACCCGCCCGTAACGCTCATATGCCGTTGGGGGCCAGAAACATCAGCTTCCGATGCGCCAAGCAGGAAATCATGCCCTTTAGGTTTACGGGCGATAGCATCCTGAATAGCTTTTTCCAGTGCAGCATTATTGGCGCCAGCCCGCATCAGACTGCGCAAATCTGCGCCATCCTCCTGCCCCAAGCAGGTATAAAGCCGACCTGTGCAGGACAACCGCACTCGGTTGCATGTTGCACAAAAATTATGGCTCATCGGGGTAATCAACCCCAACCGTCTGCCGGTTTCTCCCACCCGCAAGTAACGGGCCGGGCCGCCGGTAACATCCGGAATGGGCGTAAGCGTCCAACGCTTGGATAAATCAGCTTTTACATCCAGCAATGGCAGATAGCGAGATGTGCGATCTTCCCCCGTGTCTCCCATTGGCATGGTTTCAATCAGGCACAAATCTGCGCCTATTTCCCCACACCATGCCAGCAGCGTATCAAATTCATCATCATTCACACCGGCCATAGCAACGGTGTTGATACGCAACGCCAGCCCGACATCTCGCGCTGCACGTATGCCTTCTAATGTAGCCGCCAGTTTGCCCCGGCGGGTTATTTGCGCAAACCGGGCTTCATCCAATGTATCCAAACTTACATTCACACGCCGCACACCTGCATCAAACAAGGTTTGCGCATACTGGGCCAAGTGGCTGCCATTGGTTGTAAGAGTGAGCTCTTCCAACTGGCCCCGATTATCTGAATGCTTGAGCCATGTGCCCAGTTCCTGAAAAAACGGGCCAATATCACGGCGCACCAAAGGCTCTCCGCCTGTTATACGCAGGCGGCGCACACCGTGCTGCACAAACACACGGCATAGGCGCAACAGTTCATCGTAATCCAGAACATCTGAGCGCGGCAGAAATGTCATGCGTTCGGCCATGCAGTATGTGCACCGCATGTCGCACCGGTCTGTTACCGATACACGCAGGTAAGAAATCCGCCGCCCGGCAGGGTCCGTTAAAGAGGACAACATTGGTTCTCTATATCAGAAACCAACCCCACATAAAACGACAGTTTGAAGGTTGGTCACGGAAAAACACATTGCTTAGATAGCAAAGCGGGCAGCCCTGAAAGAACTGCCCGCTTTACATAACAACCTATACTAAAAACCTAGTGGCCAGAACTGTTGCCTGAAAAATCAGGGCGCGGCAGAGCAGAAAGTTCAAGTTGCTTCACCACAGCTTCCTTCAGGCGCTCCAGACACGCTTCTGTCCGGCCTTCTGCACGCGCAACCAGAACAGCCTGCGTATTGGAAGCTCGCAGCAGCCACCAGCCATCTGGAGTGTTTACGCGCACACCATCAATTTCGGAAATATCCGCACCTTGCTTACGCAGGCGTGCAGCGACTTCCTCCATCACCTTGAACTTGCGATGGTCATCACACTCAAAACGCACTTCCGGGGTGGATGTGGTTTTGGGCAGAAATTCACGGAACACAGAAAGTGGTTCATCCATACGGGCAACAATATCCAGCACGCGCACACCGGCGTACAGGGCATCATCAAAGCCGTACCATTTATCTGCAAAGAAAATATGGCCAGACATTTCACCTGCCAGAGGTGAGCCCGTTTCCGCCATTTTGGATTTGATAAGCGAATGGCCGGTACGCCACATCAATGGCTTGCCACCAGCGCTTGCCACTTCATCAAACAGCACCTGGCTGGCCTTAACATCGGCAATAATGGTGGCCCCTGAATGAGCCTTCAGCACATCACGCGCCAGCAGAATAAGCAGTTGATCACCCCACAGAATTCCGCCTGTGTTGTCCACCACGCCAATGCGGTCTGCATCACCATCAAATGCGATACCCAGATCAGCCTTATTTGCGCGCACAGTGGCAATAAGCTGTTCCAGATTTTTAACAACCGTTGGATCAGGATGATGCACGGGAAAAGTGCCGTCAATTTTAGCGTTTAGCACAATGTGCTCGCCCGGCAGCTTTTTTACCAACATTTCCAGAACTTCACCGGCGGAGCTATTGCCGTTATCCCAGACAACTTTCAGCTTGCGCGGGCCGCCAACATAATCTTTTACAAGGCGCTCTACATATTCTTCACGAATATCTACATCGCGCACGGTGCCTTTTTCTTCTGGCACCACATCACCTTTGGCCGACAGATCACCCAGTTCCCGTATCTGGGCACCGAAGAATGGCTTGCCAGCCAAAGTTATTTTAAAGCCGTTGTGATCAGGCGGATTATGACTGCCTGTTACCATAACGGCGCCATCGGCCTTAAGAATAACAGACCCATAATACAACATGGGTGTGGGGCCTCGCCCCACACGCACCACATCCAGCCCGCATGCTACGGCACCGTGCACCAGCGCTTCTTCCAATAAAGGAGAAGACAGGCGACCATCATAGCCCACAACCAATGTTTTGCCGCCACTGCGGCGCACAACACTGCCAAAAGTGCGGCCAATGGCAAACGCATCATCGGTTGAAAGGGTTTTACCGACAATTCCGCGAATATCGTATTCACGCAGGCTGGTAGCTTCAAACCCATGTGTAAAAGACATTAGGCTCTATCTGTATATTTTTTCAAAAATGCCTTTACGCCATCAGCGAGATCCGGCCGTTCCAGAGCAAAGGCAACCTGAGCTTCAAGGAAGCCAAGCTTATTGCCGCAATCAAAGCGAGTGCCTTCATACCGCAGGCCGTGGAAAGGCACCTGCCCAATTGTTTTTGCCATGGCATCTGTCAACTGCACTTCACCGCCAGCGCCTTTTTCCAGCTTGGCAAGATACGGCATAACTTCTGGGGTCAGCACATAGCGGCCAATGATGGACAAGTTGGAAGGCGCGTCTTCTGGCTTTGGTTTTTCAACCAAACCTTTTACTTCCACAAGGTGGCCATCATCCTTGCCGGTATCCAGAATACCGTAACGGTTTGTTTGTTCACGCGGTACTTCTGTAACCGCTACAACGCTACCGCCTGTTTCATTATACGCATCGGCCAACTGCTTCAGGCAGCCTTTGCCGGGTGCGGCCTGCACAACATCATCTGGCAGCAGGATAGCAAACGGGTCATCCCCAATAAAGGAGCGTGCACACCAGATAGCATGCCCAAGGCCCAGAGGTTCCTGCTGACGCACGGCAATAAGAGAACCTGCCTCAATAGAGCTGGGCTCCAATGCTTTCAGGCAGTCAAGCTTATGGCGCTCTCTCAGCGTATCTTCCAGCTCATAAGCAATATCGAAGTAATCAATAAGAGAGTCCTTACCCCGGCCTGTAATCAGGCAGAACTCTTCAATCCCGGCTTCACGCGCTTCATCAATCGCATACTGGATCAGCGGCCTGTCAACAACAGGCAGCATTTCCTTTGGCATGGCCTTGGTTGCGGGCAGAAAGCGCGTTCCCAATCCCGCAACAGGCAGGACTGCTTTACGTAAAGGCTTGGGTTTGGACACGAATACAACACCTTAAAAAACGGGTTAAACCTCAACCACTAGAACCACCCTGCCCGCAGGAACCCCCTGCCAACAACACGGCTCTGAAGAATGCAGAAAAACCCACCCAACGCGCAAAAACGCGTGTGCGTGTTTTAGGCCACACTCTACATGGCTTTTATTTTACACATCTAAAACCATGCGCCTATTCTAAAAACCGGAAAAGAGAGGCGTGAATATGACAATTCATGCACAAAAATGCAGAATTATACTCTGGCAGAACAGCTATGCACCCAACAGACAGAAAACTCTGCTGTATTTTATTGCTCTGATTTAATTTTGTTTTTGAAGAAATGTGGTGCGGCCGAGAAGACTCGAACTTCCACGGGGTATTCCCCCACAAGCACCTCAAGCTTGCGCGTCTACCATTCCGCCACGGCCGCACGTGACAATCGGCACCAGAAGAGCGATACCGTTGGTGAACAGCCCTATAGCCGAAGCAGGAACGTGCGGCAATGACAAAAGAACAGATTTTATGGGAAATCAGTAAAAAACTGGTTCCATACCCTCAGGCACTCAGCCGCATGGAAAGCATGGCCCGCAGCATACGTGCGGGAGAAACCACAGAACGCGTGTGGTTGTTGGAACATCCACCGCTTTACACTTCAGGCACATCCGCCAAAGCAGAAGACCTTTTTAACCCTGCAAACTACCCCACGTATCACGCAGGCCGCGGCGGGCAATGGACATATCATGGCCCCGGGCAAAGGACTGCTTATGTGATGCTGGACCTACAACACCCCCACGGCCCCGTGCCGGGGAGAGACCTGCGGGCTTATGTGCATGCGCTGGAATCGTGGGTAATTGGCGCATTGGCTCATTTTGGCATTCATGGTGAAGTGCGCGAAGGCCGCGTGGGCGTATGGGTAACAGACCCCAAAACCGGGAATGAGGAAAAAATTGCCGCTATTGGGGTTCGTGTTTCTCGCTGGGTAAGCTGGCATGGCGTTGCCATTAACCTAGCCCCCAACATGGCGGATTTTGAGGGCATTGTGCCCTGCGGGATCAGAGAATTTGGCGTAACCAGCTTTCGCAAGCTAGGACTTTCCACCACCATGCAGGAGCTGGATCACGCGCTGGCCCAATCCTGGGCCAACACATTTGGCAGCGTATCTTCCGCCTTGCAGGAAGTGGCCGTTACACAGGGTCCAGACTGATGGAAATAACATGCCTGCGTTCATCCACAATCTGGATGGAGGAGAGCGCAAGCCTGTTTGCCACATCATGAAAAACCAGCGTGACCAACCCCTGTGAAGGATTATCCGTGCGTGTGAGCGAAAGCTGCAACACGCCGGGTTGTTTTTGCACGTTGGTAACAGTCACCTCACCAGACAACACCACAGGGTTTCCCATAAGCAACCCCAGCGGGTTATGGGCCAGACCAATACGGGTTTGAGAGCCCTGCTGGGCATCGGTAAACACAGCATGATGGCCAGAAGCCCGAAGCTCCATTTCATGCGGTGCCGTATAGTGCATGTATAACGATCCGGGCTTATAGGTAATTAACCCACCCCCACGGCTGCCATTGGCCCATGTTTGAAGAAACGGGGTGTTTTCCAGATCCACAGTACGGAAATAATTTTCCACGCGTGCAACATCGGCATTTTTTACGCCAGATGTACCCTGCATGGCCTGCCCCGCGCAGGCTGCCAACGCCAGAGGGGCCAGCAAGGCAAATGCGCGTCGGTTTAATTTTAAGCCTTTGCGCATTATGCCACCTTCTCGGATTCCTGCGGTGTACGCAAGGTAAGAGCCAGCGCATGCAAACCGCTGGAAAATTCCGGGGCTAAAGCTTCATGCACCATGCGGGAGCGATTCACGCGGTTCACGCCTTCAAAAGCGGCAGAAACCATAAGCACCCGAAAATGCGTTTCCGTGGCGCCTGCCTCTGGACCGCGGACCATGGCTTTATGATGTGCGTGGCGGTGGCTTTCATCCTCAATTTCCAACACAATGGGGTTGAATGTTTTTTCCAGAACATTACGAACCCGCTGCATACGCACACCTTCTGCCTTGGAAAGAGCCGAAGAATCTGAAAGACTGGTCATATCCCTGTTTACCTCTTGCTACAGATGCTTTTGCACCGCACATAACGCTAAATGATTAAACGTAGGAACACCCGCCCCCGCGCGTTCGATCCTGATCCTGATGCACCAGCACGTTGCTGTGACATGCCGAGCTGCCAGGAACAGGCTGGTTACCGTGCCCCTCGCTCGCGCGATGCGCTGAACCAGTATTACTGGTTCTGCCTCAACCATGTTCGGGAATATAATGCGCGGTGGGATTATTATAAAGGCATGAGCCCTGGCCAGATTGAAGCGCATCTGCGCGCAGATATCGGGTGGGATCGGCCAACATGGGCTTTTGGCCAAAGCGCCAAAGGTGCAAAGCGCGCCACACCCAATGAAGAGGATATTCTAGACCCGCTGGATATTCTGGGCCAGAACCGCCGCTCCCGTGCGGAGCGCGCACGTGCGCAGGCTTATCAGGAGCGCACATCCGCCCCTGCTGCATTGCGGGAACCTTTGGCAATTCTGGGGCTTTCTTGGCCTGTCAGTATGGAAGAAGCCAAAAGCCATTACCGGGCATTGGCGCGCAAACACCATCCGGACACCAATAACGGAGACCGGAATGCCGAAGAACGGCTTAAAAAAATCAATGTTGCCTTCACGATTGTGAAGACCCATCTCTTAACCGAAAGCCTCGAAAAAGCGCTGTAATGATGTATGCTGCATTTTAAGGCATCATATATTTTCGGTTGCTTTGCCTTTTTTCTTTCCTGTCAGACAAAGAGCGCAGACATATAGCCATGACGGATATTTCCAGCCAGTCCAACGCTTCCGAACTCCCGCCCATTTCAGCCATTTCCGTACCAGATATGGAAGTAAGTGTGCGTGATGTGTTCGGCCTTGATTCTGACATGAAGGTGCCTGCCTTTTCCATTCGCACAGAACATGTGCCAGAAGTGGATAAAGCTTATCTGTTCGACCACGATACCACGCTGGCCATTCTGGCAGGCTTTGCCTTCAACCGCCGCGTGATGGTGCAGGGCTTCCATGGCACCGGCAAATCCTCCCACATTGAACAGATTGCCGCACGCCTGAACTGGCCGTGCATTCGCATCAATCTGGACAGCCACATTTCGCGCATTGATCTGATTGGCAAGGACGCCATTGTGGTGAAGGACGGCCAGCAGATTACCGAATTTCAGGAAGGTCTGCTGCCGTGGTGCCTTCAGCGCCCCTGCGCACTGGTGTTTGATGAATACGATGCAGGCCGCGCTGATGTGATGTTTGTGATCCAGCGCGTGCTGGAAGTAGAAGGCAAACTGACCCTTCTAGACCAAAACCGCGTGATCTCCCCCAACCCGTTCTTCCGCCTGTTTGCCACGGCCAACACCGTTGGGCTGGGTGATACAACCGGGCTGTATCACGGCACGCAGCAGATCAACCAAGCCCAGATGGATAGGTGGAATATTGTCACCTCCCTAAACTATCTGCCGCACCAGCAGGAAGTGGGCATTGTATGCGCGCGTCTGGGCATTGCAGAAGATGACAAAGCCACACGTGATAAAATTGATAACATGGTGGCGCTAGCAGCCCTTACCCGCTCCGGCTTTATGGCGGGAGACCTCTCCACCGTTATGTCTCCACGTGGGGTTATTGCCTGGGCGGAAAATGACCGCATCTTCAAAGATGTGGCCTTTGCCTTCCGAGTCACCTTCCTGAACAAGTGTGATGAAGCCGAACGCGGCATGGTAGCGGAGTATTATCAGCGCTGCTTCAATGCCAGCCCGCTGCCCGGCCGCACTGCCTGAATCGGATTTCTTCATGGCTGATCGCACCAAAGGCCCGTCTGCTCCCAACACACCGTCTCTCTCCCGGGAGCAGGCGGAAAAACGGGCGGATACTTTCAAACAGGCCACATCTGCCGCTTTACGCGCCATAGGCGGACAAAAAGAGGCAGATGTTTCCTTCCACAGTGGCAACATGCCGCTGGCCCCGATCAGCCTTGGGGAAAAGGTGCGGCTCCAATCTCCCTCTCTCAATCTGAGTGAGGAAGAAAGGCAGCGCATTCGTGGCGCAGCAGATGCACAGGCGCTGCGCCTGAAACACCATGACTTTGCCCTGCACGCTGCCCACCAACCTGCCGAAACGCAGGCGCGTGATGTGTATGATGCGCTGGAACAAGCTAGAATCGAATCTGTAGGCGCGCGCCACATGAAAGGCGTGGCGGCCAACCTGCGGCATCGGCTTGAACAAGATATACGTGCATCCGGGCTAGATCGGATGACAGAGGCCTCTCAGCTTTCCCCTGTGGTTGGGCTGGAACTGCTGGCGCGTGAAAAACTGACAGGCCAACCAGTTCCTGAACCTGCGCAGGCCATTTTAGAAAAATGGAAGCAGACGCTGCCACCCAACGCGTTAAGCGCCTTGGATGAAATGGCAAAGCACCAGACGGATCAGGCCGCATATGCACGCGCCAGCCGTCAACTTATGGCTGCCTGCGCCCTGACAGAAGATGACACGGCATCTGAAGACATGGATGCCAACAACGATTCTTCCCAAGCTGCCGATTCGCAAGATGATTCAAACCCACCACCTCCAGATCAGGAAGAAAATACATCTCCTCAACAGGAGGAGCAGGAAGAGGAAATCTCTCAACCTCAACTGATGGCAGGCAGCAGCGAATCTTCTTCAGAATTTGCAGAAGAAGAACGTGATGCCAGCATGGGGGAAGGTACGGGGGAAGCCGCAGGCCCCGGCCGCCAGCCGGAAAATGAACCCGGCCTGACAGCCAGAGGCTACCACCCCTACACCACCCAGTTTGATGAAGAAATTCGCGCAGAAGAACTGTGTGATCCAGAAGAACTCTCTCGCCTGCGGCACCAGCTTGATCTGCAATTAGCCACCCTGCATGGTGTGGTATCTCGGCTTGCCAACCGCCTCCAGCGCCGTTTGATGGCGCAGCAAACCCGCTCTTGGTCTTTCGATCTGGAAGAAGGCATTTTGGATGCAGGCCGCCTGTCCCGCATTGTGGTCAACCCCATGCTCTCCCTATCCTATAAGCAGGAAAAGGATACGGAATTCCGCGATACGGTTGTAACCCTGCTGATTGATAATTCCGGCTCCATGCGCGGACGGCCTATTTCTGTTGCCGCATCGTGCGGGGATATTCTGGCCCGCACGCTGGAACGCTGCGGCGTAAAAGTGGAAATTCTGGGCTTTACCACTCGCGCATGGAAAGGTGGCCAAAGCCGGGAACTCTGGTTGCAAAACGGCAAGCCGCCTGAACCGGGCCGCCTGAATGATTTGCGCCACATTATCTATAAATCAGCAGATATGCCGTGGCGGCGTGCGCGCACCAATCTGGGCCTGATGCTGCGTGAAGGCCTGCTAAAAGAAAACATAGATGGTGAAGCCCTGCTTTGGGCATGGAATCGCATTAAAAACCGGCAGGAAGCCCGTAAGATTTTGATGGTGATTTCAGATGGCGCACCTGTGGATGACAGCACACTTTCCGTCAATCCGGCGTCCTATTTGGAAGACCACCTGCGCGCTGTTATCGATATGATCGAAAACCGTAGCCCGGTGGAACTCACTGCCATTGGTATTGGGCACGATGTTACCCGCTATTACCAAAAAGCCGTTACCATTACAGATGCGGAGGAACTGGGGGGAACTATGCTCCAGTCCCTTTCCGCTCTGTTTGAAGAAAAACGCCGGCCGCGCAAACGCGCACGTTAAGGAAGAACGCGCCGCCTGCCCGGCTTTGGTTTAGGCCAGCGGGCGGCCCAAACGGGCTTGCGCCAGATCTACCAAGCCAGCCAGCATGATATCTGCATCTTCCTTGGTAGTGCGGTGGTTTACAATAGCCGCACGAATAGCCAACTTGCCGTAAATGCGCGTGGTAGATGGCGCGGCAATGCCACTTTCCTGAAGATCCTTCACCAGTTCCGCATTAAGCGTATCCAGATCATCCACATCAGGCACATCCACCCGAAAACACACAATATTCAGTGTTACCGGAGCCAGCAGCGTAAGGCCGGGCGTATCCGCCACGCGGGATGCCAGATACTGCGCCACCGTGCAGGATTGCGCCACCACATTGCCCAGCCCTTGGGTGCCAAACCCCGCCAGCGTGAACCATACCTTAAGCGCACGAAAGCCGCGTGAAAGATCTGGCCCCAAATCACAAAACCACGGGGCATCCGCCGCCAACCCACGATCCTCGCGCGAGAGATAGGCTAAGGACTGTGCAAAGGTTGCCGCTTGCCGCCCCTGTTCACGCACCAACACGCAGCCTGCATCGTAAGGTACCTGCGCCCATTTATGAAAATCGAAGGCAAGGCTATCGGCTCGCTCCAGCCCCTTGAGTAATGGCGCATAGTCTGGCGCCAACTGCGCCAACGCCCCAAATGCGCCATCTACATGAAACCAGAGCTTTTCGGCCTTTGCGTAATCTGCCAGATCGTCCAGCGGGTCCACACTCCCAGTATCTACAGTACCTGCCGTGCCGACAACCAGAAAAGGCTCGTATCCATCTGCCCTATCCTGCGCCACCATGCGGCGTAGCGCCTGCATATCCATACGAAATGCGGCATCTACTGGCACGCGACGCAGGGCCTTCATGCCCAATCCGGCCATATCAAATGCCCGGGCTACACAGCCATGTGCCGTTTGTGCGGCATATCCTACCAGCTTACGGCCTGCCACGCCTTGCTCGCGCAAATCCGTACCATCTGGCACTGCGCGGCTGGCCGTAAGAATGGCAATAAAATTGGCCATGGAAGAACCGGTTACCAACACACCGCTGGTAGTATCCGGAAAGCCGAACATTTCCGCTGCCCAGCGGATAACCATGCGTTCCACTTCTACTGGTGCATGGTTGCGCCCACCCAGATTGGCATTTAGGCCCGCAGCCAACATTTCTGCCAGCATGCCCTGCGCCGTGCCGCCGCCATGCACCCACCCCATAAAACGTGGGTGCCGATTACCGACAGCATAAGGCTGAACTGTATTGGCAAACTGCTCATACAGCCCTTCAAGCGCCTGTGCGCTTTGGGATAAAGAAGCCTGCTTAAAATTCTGCCGCAATGTATCTGGCATAGGCTGCCACACGGGGCCTTTTGCCACGTTTTTTATGGACTCAAGCATGTCGTCCAACATGCGGTGGCCTAGTGTGCGCAATTCTTCCCAGTTTTCTGGATCTAACCCGGCCACTTCTGTTTTCTCCAATATCCGTATTCAGGATGCGTGACGTATCTCTGGCTTTTGCTCATGCTGCTCTGCCTGCTGTGTCATACGGGCAAAACGGCGGGCCAGAACAGCGCACACAAAAAGCTGGATCTGGTGATACATCATAAGTGGGAGAACAATCATCCCCACCGATGCAGGCGGGAACAGTACGTTGGCCATAGGCACCCCGGATGCCAGCGTTTTTTTGGAGCCACAGAACACCACTGCAATTTCATCTTTAAGTGGCAGGCCAAAAGCACGACCGGCAAAAATGGTAATACCCAGCACAACAAACAGCAACACAGCATCCACCAGCGCAATCACGCCCATTTCTGTTACAGGTAGCTTGTGCCACAGCCCTTGCATAACGGCATCACTGAACGCTGCATACACCACCACCAGCACAGAGCCTCGGTCTGAAAAAGACAGAAGTTTTTTATTGCGGTGCGCCCACGGGCCAAGCCACGGTTGCAACACCTGCCCCAAAATAAACGGCAGCAAAAGCTGGTAAACAATATCCAGCGGGTTACCGGCCGCGCCCCCATGCTTGCTCAGAATCAGCCCCACCAAAACGGGCGTAATAAAAATACCCAGAACATTGGAGGCCGTGGCCGCACACACCGCCGCAGGCACATTGCCCCCGCCAATGGATGTAAAGGCAATGGAAGACTGTACCGTAGAAGGCAGGCAGCACAAAAACAGCACGCCCATCCAGATTTCAGGCTGCATCAGGTTGGGCAGCAGCGCATGGCCCAATAGCCCCAGCAAAGGGAACAACACAAAGGTGCAGCACAAAATAAGCAGGTGCAGCTTCCACGCAACCAAGCCATCCACCACAGCTTTGCGAGAAAGCCTTGCTCCTTGCAAAAAAAACATTAGGGCAATCAGGCTAATGGAAAGCCACCTAAAAACCGGTACAGCTACCCCATGACAGGGAAAGAACGTTGCCAGCAGCACAGCACTGACCAACCCCATTAAAAAAGGGTCCATTTTCAAAAACCGCACGCGCCTGCCCTTTCGTTTTTCTTTCTGGCTTCTTTCTGGTTGCCTGCCTGTTTTACTTACGGCACCCTTTGGTTGAAATGAAGCAGTATACTTTCCTGTCCCTCTCCGTTCTCGGTGCTGTGAGCATTTATGCCACAGTTACTGCGGCTCCGGCTTTTGCGGCCCCTCCTTCTGGCTGCGCGGTGGTTTCTCGCGCTTCTGGGCAGGAAACGGCGCAAGGCGTTACCTACCAGAATCTGGTGTTACGCACGCCAGACGGTGGCACAACCTTTAAGGCTGTCCACTTAACCCTGCATGGTTCTGGCGAAACGCCCGAAGCCACGCATGATCTGGCAGATGCGGCCTCTCTGCTCCTGATGTCCGCCATGACGGGGCATCACAATGCCGCGTGCACAGATTGGCTGAACACACAGGGCAAACGCGTGTTGGCAGGCCTGCAGGCCGGTAAAAGCTATGATCTAACATGGCAAAACGCCACGCTGGCGCACGGGGCTGCACAGGTAACTGTTAATACCGCGCGCTATCAGATGCAGGGCGGCAGTGCGACGGCTTCGGCATCATTGGGGATGGATGGAGTAAGCTTCCATAACGTTGCCAATCAGGATTTGCTGCCCACAGCAGCCCATGCCACGTTCTCGCTTCCTGCTGCGGAAGTGCCCGCCCTTATGAGCGCCATTGGTGGCCGCAGTGCCAGCGCTCCGGCTGTGCATGCCACCATTTCCAGCTTTGATGCCACGCAGGGTGAGGCTTCTTTGCACGGCAATGGTGTGGCAACGCTGACAGGCAATGTGAACAACACATCAGCCTCTGGGCATCTGGAAATTACCAATCTGGAAACACTTATTGATAAGGCCCGCACCGCCAAACAGATGAAGCTGGCCGCAGGCATGGTTGTGGCCCGTTTGGTCAGCCACAAACATGGTGAACAGAATACGTGGGATACAAAATGGGAAAGCGGCGTACTCACCGTAAATGGCTTCCCCATTCCGCTTAAATAAACAAAGCGCCGGAGGGGATGCTTTTAAACCCCTCCGGCTCTCTAGGTCTTGTTAGGCCATTTCCATTACTTTTTCGCACATACCAGCCAGGTCTTTCAAAACACGCCGGGCCAGATCTATGCGCTGCACGTTCGTCAGTTCGCGCACAACCGCCATTTTATGGTCTGGGCGTAGGCGGACTGTGCCATCCTTCCATTTCCCCATCCACTGCACCAACCCTGCCGGGTTGCGGAAGGTGTTGTTACGGAATTGCAGCACCATGCCTTTAGGGCCAGCCTCTACACGCTCTACCCCGGCCTGACGGCACAGGCGCTTAAGCTCTACAATATCCAGAAGGTTTTTTACCTCCGGCGGCAGAGAACCAAAGCGATCTATCAGCTCGGCTTCCATGGCTTCCAGCTCCGCATCGGATGCCAGCGCGCTGATACGGCGGTAGAGCCCAAGTCGGACGGGCAGATCGGTTACATATTCATCCGGGATCAATACGGGCAGACCCATGACAATGTTGGGCGTCCAATCCCGATCTTCTGCGGCACGACGATTTTTATCTGAGCGCAGGTCGGCCACAGCATCTTCCAGCATCTGCTGGTACAGTTCGATCCCCACTTCACGCACATGGCCGGATTGTTGATCGCCCAGCAAATTACCCGCGCCACGCAAATCCAGATCGTGCGAGGCCAGCGTAAAGCCAGCACCCAGCGTATCCAGCGTTTGCATTACTTCCAGCCGCTTTTCCGCAGAAGCTGAAAGCACATGTGTTTGAGGCCATGTGAGGTAAGCATAACCTCGTTGCTTGCCACGCCCCACACGCCCACGCAGCTGGTAAAGCTGCCCAAGGCCAAACATATCTGCCCTATGGATAATCAGCGTATTCACTGTGGGCATATCCAGCCCACTTTCCACAATATTGGTGGAGAGCAGAATATCGTATTTGCCGTCTGAAAACTCGGTCATCACCCGTTCCAGTTCGGTGGCGGAAAGGCGGCCATGTGCCTGTATCAGCCTGGCATCGGGCACAATGGCCGTAAGCCGTTCGGCCAGCCTGTCCAGATCCTCAATACGCGGGGCCACGCAGAAAATCTGCCCACCACGGAAGCGTTCGCGCTGGATGGCCTCCCTTATCACCACGCTATCAAACGGCATGATGAAAGTGCGCACCGCCAGCCTGTCTGTTGGTGGGGTAGCAATCAGGCTCATTTCCCTCACGCCGGAAAGCGAGAGTTGGAGCGTACGCGGCAAAGGTGTGGCGGAAAGAGTAAGCACATGCACATCTTCGCGCAGGGCTTTCAGCTTTTCCTTATGAGACACGCCAAAGTGCTGTTCTTCATCAATAATCAGCAGTTCGAGCGAGGCAAACTGAACCGTTTTGGCCAGCAGTGCATGCGTACCAATAACAATGTTCACGCTTCCATCTGCAATGCCCTTACGCACTGCTGTTGCTTCCTTACCCGTTACCATGCGGGAAAGTTGCGCCACCTTGATGGGAAAGCCCTCAAACCGTGCGGCAAAGGTGCGATAATGCTGCCGCGCCAACAAAGTGGTGGGCACCACAACAGCCACCTGCCCGCCAGACATGGCCGCCACAAACGCCGCGCGCAATGCTACCTCGGTTTTACCAAAGCCGACATCACCACACACCAGCCGATCCATTGGTCGGCCGGAGGACATATCTTCCAGCACATCAGCAATAGCGCGTGCCTGATCATCCGTTTCTACAAATGGGAAGCGGGCACAGAACTCATCCCACTGCCCCTCCGGCGGAACCAGTTCTGGTGCCTCCTTCAACGCCCGCATGGCGGCGGTTCTGATAAGCTCACCCGCCATATCGCGGATGCGCTTTTTCATTTGCGATTTACGGTTCTGCCATGCCGTGCCGCCCAGCTTATCCAGCGCAACACCAGCTTGATCTGATCCAAAGCGGCTAAGCAGTTCAATGTTCTCTACAGGCAGGTAGAGTTTTTGTCCGCCATCATACAGCAGGCGCAAGCAATCATGCGGGGCTACGCCTACACTTACTGTTTCCAGCCCATCATAACGGCCTATCCCGTAATCCTGATGCACCACCAGATCACCGGCTGAAAGTTCACTGGCTTCGGCAATCAGTTCATCAGCACGACGGCGACGGCGCGGTGGACGACCAATACGTTCACCCAACAGATCCTGTTCAGAAACAAACGCCAGATCATCCGCAACAAAGCCGCGTTCCAAACCAAGGGTCAGCAAACCAACCGGGCCGGGTTTGGCTTTGTGGGCTTGCTCCCATGTCTCATATGTTTGGGTGGGTACGCCGTGCTCTCGCAGTAATGTGGCAATGCGCTCGCGCGAGCCTTTGGTCCATGCGGCTACAAAAGCGCGGCGCTTAACCTGCGCCCATTCCTTTACCTGATCCCCCAAGAGCGTAAACACCTGCTCACGCTGGGCACCGGGTACAATTTTGGAAAACATCTTGCCCGGGCGGCCACCTACATCCACACCTCCGGCGCCCTCGGGTTGTGCATAGGGGCTAAATGCCACCACAGGCACACGAGCCAAGCTGGCATCCCACCCTTTTTCATCCAGATAGAGCAAATGCGGAGGCAGCGGCCGGTAAGGTATTTCCCCTTCCCGCACAGGTTGGCGGCGGGCCTGATAGTGATCTTCTATCATTTCCAACCGGGCTTTAAGCACATCCTCTGCCTGATGTTCGAGTGAAACAGCCACATCGGGTAGATAATCGAACAGCGTTTCTAAATGATCATGGAACAAAGGCAGCCAGTGCTCGATACCCGGATGCCTGCGCCCGTCTGAAATATGTTCATAAAGTGGGTCAGACGTTGCTGCGGGGCCAAAGGCATCACGCCAGCCAGTGCGGAAGCGTGAAATGCTTTCCTTATCCAATGAGAATTCGGAAACAGGGCAAAGTGTCAGCCCATCGCGCTTAGCGGTAGAACGCTGGGAACCGGGATCAAACGCCCGGATGTTCTCAACTTCATCGCCAAACAGATCAAGCCGCAGGGGTTCACCCGCCCCGGCCGGATACAAATCAAAAATACCGCCACGGGTTGCAAACTCCCCGGCTTCCATCACGGTATCCGTGCGGGTGTAACCATTGGCGATCAGCAACTCGATCAGAAAGCCCTGATCCAGACTTTCCCCCGTGCGGATAGAAAGGGATTGCCCCTCAAACGTTTTACGTGGGGCAACACGTTGCACCACGGCGTTCACCGTAGCCAGCACAAGCCGTGGGCGACCTTTTGCAGGTTCCAGCAAGCGCGTAAGGGTGGAAACACGCTCAGCCACAATGGCAGGGTTGGGAGAAACCCTGTCATACGGCAGGCAATCCCATGCGGGAAAACGCAGCACTTCCACATCAGGCGCTACAAAGGCCAGCATATCATTCAGGCGGGCCATAGCTGCATCATTACGCGCAATATGCAGCACGGGGCCTTTATGATCCCGCGCACGGCGGGCCAGCAAAAGGGCATCATACCCTTCTGGCACGCCCCATACGGTTGCTATCCGCTTTTGTGCGCCTGTTTGTGCTGTCATCCCGGTATCCGCCTGTTCTGCTTAAATACGCAAACCCCGCAAGCCGCCAGCATGCCTGTGCCGGAGCTTGAAGGGTTTATACTAACCGCCGCGCCTGATACGGCTATCTTCCACCATACGGCGTAACATGGGGGTGGCCTTCTCTTCCGGCAATGGCAGGCGGCCAAACAGCCAGTCTGTTAGTTCCGGATCTGGCATTTCCAGAATGTTTTCCATGTCCGTCAGTTCTTCTGCCGTCATGGTATCTGCATTGGCTTCTACAAAGCCGCCTATCAGAATATCTGTTTCAAACGTGCCCCGATGGTTGGCACGGAACTTCAGCCGCCGCCTGCGGGCAGCCAGATTATCTTCCGCCACGCCAGATGCGCTGGAGGAAGATGAGAGAGAAACTGTAAAATTGTCTTGCATGGCGCTGGTATCCTATACCGTTGCTAAACCTGTCTGTCAGCCTGCCAAACAGAGGCTTGTGTATCGCTTGTGTCCAGTCCCCTTTCCTTCACATCCTCTTCGGCTACAGGGCAAGATGGCAATTCTGCCCTAGCCCCATTACTGGCCCCGCTTGAAAGCCTACCCGGCATTAGCACCGCACGTGCCAAGCTGCTGGGCCGCATTGCGGGCGGGCGCAGGGTGATAGACCTGCTGTTCTGCCTGCCCGAAAGCATTACAGACCGCAGGCTGCGCCCCACATTGGCGCAACTCAGGCCCGATACAATCGCAACCGTTACAGGCGTGGTGCAGGATATTCGCAGCCCCGCCCCACGCACCCGCCAACCGTGGCGCGTGATGATTGATGATGCCACCAGTGTACTGGAAGTTGCCTTCTTTTCCCCCTGGCAGGCCAAGCAGGTTGTAAAGGGAGAAAGTATTGCCCTTTCTGGCAAGGTTGAACGTTTTGGTGATAAACTCACCATCACGTCCCCCGATTATCTGGTGCCTGCAAACCAGATAGAGCGCATTCCGCTGCTAGACCCCGTTTGGCCCCTTACGGCTGGATTGTTTACCGGGCAGGTGCGCATGGCTATGGCCGCCGCTCTGCGCCTTTTGCCGCCTACCCTGCCTGAATGGCACGATAAAGCGCTTATCAAGCAAAAAAACTGGCCCGATTTTGCCACAGCTCTAAGCTGGGTGCACTTTCCAGACACCATTCCCGATAGCGCACAAGGTGATGCATGGCACGGCAGCCGCACGCGTGCGCAGGCTCGCTTAGCGTGTGATGAACTGCTGGCAGACCAATTAGCCATGCGCATTGCCCAGCAGGCATCCCGCGCCCGGCCCGGCCGGAGCCTGAATGGTGATGGCACCTTACAAAAGCAGGCACTCGCCAGCTTTGGACATGAGCTTACTTACGGCCAAAAACACGTTCTGCGCGAGATTGAAACCGATATGGCTACTCCGCACTGTATGAGCCGCCTTTTGCAGGGTGATGTGGGTGCGGGCAAAACGCTTGTGGCTCTTATGGCGATGCTGCGTGCAGTAGAAGCTGGCACTCAAGCCGCCCTTATGGCCCCTACGGAAATTTTGGCCCGCCAGCATGCGGCTACGTTCCGGCGCCTCTCCCCCGTGCCGGTGGCGTTTTTATCCAGCTCTGTCAAAGGCAAGGCGCGCAAACAAACCTTGCAGGATATAGCAGATGGCACTGCCAAGCTGGTGGTCGGCACCCACGCGCTTGTGCAGGACGGTGTAAAATTTGCTGATCTGGGTCTGGCCGTTATTGATGAGCAGCACCGCTTTGGGGTCGATCAACGTCTGGCCTTGGTAGAAAAAGGCCATGAGACCGATATGCTGGTAATGACAGCAACCCCTATTCCCCGCACGCTGTTGCTTACCCGGTTTGGGAAAATGCAGATCAGCCGGTTGGAAGGCAAACCCGCAGGCCGCAAGCCTGTGCGCACATCCCTGCACAGCCTTGGTAATTTTGAAGATGTGCTGGCAGGCATTGGTCGCGCTCTAGATAAAGGCGCACAGATTTTTTGGGTATGCCCGCTGGTTTCTGAAAGTGAAGCCATGGATCTGGCCGCTGCCGAGGCCCGCCATGCAGCTTTGGTTGAACGGTTTGGAGATAAAATTGGGCTGGCACATGGGCAGCAAGATGCCAACGTGCGCGAAGAAGTGCTGCAAGCCTTTTCCAACGGTGAAACCCGCATGCTCGTGGCCACTACCGTCATTGAAGTCGGTGTGGATGTGCCTTCCGCCACCATTATGGTGATCGAACATGCAGAACGCTTTGGCTTGGCGCAGTTACACCAGCTCCGTGGCCGCGTGGGACGTGGGGTGGATGCTTCCTTCTGCCTTATGCTGCATGATGAAGGCTTGGGCCTTACGGCGCGCCGTCGGCTTTCCTGCCTGAAGGAAACGGAAGACGGCTTTCTTATTGCTGATGAGGATTTCCGCCTGCGCGGCGGAGGGGAGGCAACAGGCCGCCGCCAATCCGGCCTGCCTGATTACCGTATGGCACCGGAAATGCTGGTGGATATGCTGTTAGACACCGCACATGATGAAGCCACGGAGATTCTACCAGATGGACCACCCACCAGCACACCAGAAAAGAACTTGCGAGTAGCAGCCCGTATTTTGCTGGCGCTGTTTAATAAAACCGATGCCGCACGCATTTTTAGCGGCGGCTAAACGGGGGCTTCTTTAGCCCTCTACGGCAGCCAGCCACGCCTTAACCTGCCCTTCTGGGTCTGGCTGGCGAATAAAGGCCGATACGGCAGAAACGCTATCGGCCCCGGCTTCAATACACGCCCAAGCACGTTCCAGCGTAATACCACCTATGGCAACCAGTGGCAGGTTGCCAATCAGCTTTCGCCATTCTGTCAGCTTCAACGGGCCTTGGGGGCCGAATGCCATTTTTTTCAGCTTGGTTTCCCAAATAGGACCAAGGGCCACGTAATCCGGGTTACAACCCAGAGCGCGATCTAGCTCTTCGTGGCAATGGGTGCTGATGCCAAGGCGAATACCGCCTTTACGAATAGCGGCCAGATCTGCCGTATCCAGATCTTCCTGCCCCAGATGAATATAATCTATGCCTTCATCCAGCGCGATCTGCCAATAATCGTTCAGCACAAGGCAAACACCGTGCTGCTTGGCATACGCATGCCCTTGGCGAATTTCTGCCCTTAGCGCATCTTCATCCATGTCTTTCAGGCGAAGCTGAATAAAGCGTGCACCTGCACCCCCCAGCCTGTCCACCCATATGGCGCTATCAACAACGGGATAAATCTTTTGGGGCAGAGCTGTCATGCCAGCATGGCCTTTCCTGCAACGGGAGTAGAAGGAACAGCCATATCGCGCTCTTCCATCGGGTCTGCAATACGGGCCAGTTCCCCAGCCTCTACTGCCAGACGAAACGCACGAGCCATATAAACGGGATCTCCCGCCTTGGCCACGGCAGTATTTATCAGCACGGCATCATAACCAAGCTCCAGCGCCTGCGCAGCGTGTGAGGGTACGCCAATGCCAGCATCCACCACCAACGGTACGCCGGGAAAATGCGCCCGCATGGCCCGCAGGCCAAACACGTTGTTCAACCCCTTGCCAGAACCAATAGGAGCGCCCCACGGCATCAGCACCTCACACCCTACGGCCAGCAGCTTTTCCGCCACTACCAAATCTTCCGTGGTGTAGGGAAATACCTTGAAGCCATCTTCCGTAAGAATACGGGCGGCCTCTACAAGCCCGAACACATCTGGCTGGAGCGTATCCAGCTCGCCAATCACTTCCAGCTTGATCCAATCCGTGCCGAACACTTCCCGCGCCATATGCGCAGTGGTGACGGCTTCTTTAACCGTATGGCAGCCCGCCGTGTTTGGCAGCACAGGCACCTTGAGTTCCTGAATAAGAGACCAGAATGCCTGCCCAGCACGCTCCCCTGCAGATTCGCGGCGGAGAGAAACGGTCACAACGCCCGGCTGTGCCGCCAGCACGGCATCGCGCAAAATTTCAGGAGATGGATACTGCGCTGTACCCAGCATAAGTGGCGAGACAACATCCTGCCCGTAAAATGAAACAGCCATGCCCTTAGCCCCCTTGCATAGGGGCAACAATTTCAATTTGCGCACCCTCTTGTAGCTGTGTTTCCTCTCGCGTGGCCTTGGGCACAAACCGACCATTCAACGCCGTGGCAATGCGCGCGCCGCTATAGCCAAGCTCATCTATCAGGGCCGCCAGTGTTTTGGCGGATACTTCGTGCGCTGTATCGTTAACCACAACTTTCATCGGGCGTTGCTCCTTAGGCTTGTGCGCCAAATATCAAATCCGCCGCCTCCCGCGCCCGAGCGGGAGAAAGCAGAAACCCATGCCGGTACATACCGTTGATATAAATGCATTTTCCATCCTGCACCACGCGCGGCATGTTATCTGGGTAAGATGGCCGTAAGCCTGTACCCATTTCCAGAATTTCTGCCTCGGCAAATCCGGGATGGAGGGTCCATGCCGCGTTCAGCAGTTCCATCATGGAACGTACTGTCATGCTGCCTGCATTTTCGCTTTCAATCATGGTGGCACCTACCATGAACACATGGTCAGCCCTTGGCACAATGTAAACAGGTATACGGGGGTGCAACATGCGCACAGGGCGATGCAGCGTTACGTCCGGGCAACGCAACAGCAGCATTTCACCCCGCACACCTCGCAGGCCCTCCAGCTTGTTACGCGCAGCCAAGCCGGTGCAATCCACCACCCAGTCAAACGCAGCTTCATTCGGGCTTATTTCGCCAAACTCGGCACGGCCACTCAATTGCTCCAGCCGCGCCAGAAGGGCCTTTAAGGCTTTACGCGGATCTACATGCCCTTCATCGGGAAAAAACAGTCCTTTATGGAAACGGCCTGCCAGATCTGGCTCAAGCTGGGTAATTTCTACCGTGCCTACAGTCTGAAAATGTGATGTGCGGCGGCCAAAGCGGGCAATTTCACCCACATCTCGCGCAGGCGCCAACACAAGGCTGCCCTCACGCGTAACATCGGGCACGTGCTCCGCCCACCAATCTACCGAATCGATAGATTGAGCTGTTACTTCCTCTGGCGCAGATTCGGCCTCGCACCATGGGGCAAGCATACCGCCTGCCATCCATGAGGCCCCGGCCCCCACGCGGCCTCCGCTATCATACAGGGTAACATCTCCACCCCCTTCGGCCAGAGCTACGGCGGCTGTCATACCCGCCACACCGGCCCCTTTTACCAGAATGCGCGGTTTGCCGTTCATACTCTCTACCTTGCCTCCGTTACTGGCGATGTGCTGCTACAACCTAGCGTTATAACACGCCTCAAACCCTGCTTCTGCAAGGGGTTATGCCGTTTTAATGTTCAGAATGCGCGCACAAGCAGCACCATCAACAGGCAACATTCCGTTACCGCCGTGGCAATCCAGCGCATGCCCATGTAACCGGGCGGCAACCATCCACGTTGCCATGCCCCACGCTCTGCCAATGCCACCAGCGGGAAAAGCGCAGCCAAAATTATCACCCCGGCAAGCGGCACCCATGCATACGCCAGATAAGCAGCAATCCATCCGGCAAAGGCAGGCACAACCCCCAAGACCAAACGCAAATTATCTGCTCTGTCTGCCCCGCTGGTTAAAATGGCGCGATCAAGCTCCAGCGCCAGACCCCAATGCACGGCTCCAATAAAGGACAGACACACCGCCCCGTAAATGACCAACGCCATTAACAGATTGGGCACTGGCACGCCGGAATCGAAAAATACAATGCCGCATGTGCAAGCAACAAAGGGCAAAAGCCCTGCCACCATGAGCACGACAGCCAGAAATGGAAGTTTTTTCATGAACGTGCAGCAGGCCTTTACCTGATAATTTCATACCCAATGTGGTTGACAGAAAAGCCCAACAAGCGGCCACTAGCAACCGTAGGCAGATTTACCCTGCCCACCGTGTTCCGCCCGGAACCAAAAAAAAGAACACCGGCTTCTGCCCGCCAGAGGCCAGACAATAAAGGAACGGAAACACCAATGAGTGCCATTGTTGACATTATCGCACGTGAAATTCTGGACAGCCGCGGCAACCCAACGGTTGAAGTAGATGTGGAGCTGGCATCCGGCGCCAGAGGGCGTGCGGCTGTTCCTTCTGGTGCCTCAACCGGTGCGCATGAAGCCGTAGAACTGCGTGATGGTGACCCCAAGCGGTTTGGTGGCAAGGGTGTTCTCAAGGCTGTTGAGAACATTGAAAACGAAATCCTGCCCACGCTACAGGGTGCCGAATCGGCAGATCAGATTGATATCGACAACGCCATGATTGATCTGGATGGCACACCCAACAAAAGCCGTATGGGTGCGAACGCCATTCTGGGTGTATCTCTTGCCATTGCCAAAGCCACGGCAGCCGAACTGCATGTTCCGCTGTACCGCTACATTGGTGGCGTGTTTGCCCATGTTCTGCCCGTGCCGATGATGAACATTGTCAACGGTGGGGAGCATGCAGATAACCCCATTGATATTCAGGAATTCATGGTGCAGCCGGTGGGTGCGCCTACTGTGGCCGATGCCATCCGCTGGGGTTCGGAAATTTTTGCCCAGCTCAAAAAAGCCCTGAGCGCTGCTGGTTACAACACCAATGTTGGGGATGAAGGCGGCTTTGCGCCTGCCCTTAAATCTGCCGATGAAGCACTGGGCTTTATCACCCGCGCCGTAGAAGCCGCAGGCTACCGCCCCGGTGAGGACGTAACCTTTGCACTGGACTGCGCAAGCACCGAATTTTTTAAAAACGGCAAATACAACCTGAAAGGCGAAGGCAAGGAATTCGATTCCGCTGGTATGGTGTCCTACCTGTCTGACCTTGTAAGCCGTTACCCGATTGTTTCCATCGAAGACGGCATGGCAGAAGATGACTGGGAAGGCTGGGCCCTGCTCACGCAGGAACTGGGCAAAAAAGTCCAACTGGTTGGGGATGATCTGTTTGTAACCAACCCAGAACGCCTGCGCCGTGGCATTCAGGCTGGTGTTGCCAACTCCCTATTGGTGAAGGTTAACCAGATTGGTACGCTTACGGAAACGCTTGAAGCCGTGCAAATGGCCCAGCGCGCTGGTTACACTGCGGTTATGAGCCATCGTTCTGGTGAAACGGAAGATTCCACCATTGCGGATCTGGCTGTGGCTACAAATTGCGGACAGATCAAAACCGGCTCTCTTTCCCGTTCTGATCGGACAGCCAAATACAACCAGCTCATTCGTATTGAGCAGGAACTGGCAACTGCTGCACGCTATGCAGGCCGCACCATTTTGAAAAACGCATAAGCTACAGCGCTTTTGGCGCAACAGATTGCAAAAAAGCTGCCTCCCCACCCGGAGGTGGCTTTTTTCATGCCCTCATGCCTTGGCGCTGCCACACTTCATGGTTTAGACAGAAAGGAAGACCCAGAGGTGCAGGCTAAGCTGCACAGAACCAGAAAAAAGGCAGCGCCAGAGTGCAGATCGGTCGTTTCATTCGTCGCACAGTGCGGGCGGTTGTGCCCCCTTTGGTTTTTCTTGGCATTGCGGGCTATTTTGGCTGGAACGCAACGCAGGGCGATCATGGTATTCAGGCCTATAAGCAGCAATTAGGTCTGCTGGAACAAGCCAAGCAATCCAAACAGGATGCTATTGCTGAGCAAGCAGCATGGCACCGCCGCGTAAATGGCTTGCGTGAGCAATCTCTGGATACAGATATTCTGGATGAACGCGCCCGCGCCATGCTGAACATGGCAGATCGTAATGATATTGTTGTGCCTTACGATAGGCGAGACCCGCTGTTTTAAGCGTCTTCCCCTAAGATCTATGCTGGATATCGCATTTTTCTGGCACAATCAGGCATAAAAAAACGGCGCTCTCGGGCGCCGTTTTTCGTATCCACATTCCGAAGAACGCAGATTATTTGATTTTAGCTTCGCGGAACACGACGTGCTTACGCGCAACCGGATCGTACTTCTTGAGTTCCATTTTGCCGGTGTGTGCACGAGCATTTTTCTTGGTCACGTAGAAGTAACCGGTGTCCGCCGTGGAGACGAGACGGATCTTGATAACGTTGGTCTTGGCCATGACTTCCTCAGCAGAGCATGATGTACGGAGCCGCATAAACGGCACCGACGGTGTTCAAGTGCCGGCAAAATGCGCATACAAGTGCAAAAGGTCAAGTATTCTTGCATCAAAGCGGTGCAACAGGCCCAAAAAGGAGGAATTTTTATGCTGGATGTGGCTGTTGCGCGCGCCCGAATTCTTGAAAACCTAAAAACATGCGGGCAGGAAATTGTGCCGCTTTCACACGCCTGTGGCCGGGTGCTGGCCCAGCCGGTGCATGCCCGCACTGCCAACCCACCGGTTTCTGTTTCCGCAATGGATGGATACGCAGCCAAAGCGGAAGATGCGCTGGAAGGCGCAGTTTTGCGCATTGTGGACGAAGTGCCCGCTGGCCACCCATCCGCCGTTACCGTGCAGAAAGGAGAATGTGTGCGCTTATTTACCGGCGCGCAAATTCCCGCTGGCGCAGATACCGTTATCATTCAAGAAAACGTGCAGCGTGAAGGTGACCACGCCAAGCTGGCTGCTCCGGCGCGCCAAGGGCAGTATATTCGCCAGCAGGGGCAGGATTTTCAGAAAAATGATACGTTATTGCCAGCAGGGCGCAGACTCGGCCCGCGTGATATCGGGCTGGCGGCTGCGGGTGGACATGTCTGGCTTACGGTTTCACGCCGCCCGCGCGTGGGTATTTTGGCCACGGGTGATGAAATTATCCTGCCCGGAGACCCAGCCCCTGCGGATGGCATTTTTAATTCCGCCTCCTTCATGGTAGCAGCGCTTCTGCAACAACAGGGCGCAGAAACAATTATGCTCCCCATTGCACGAGACAACATGGAAAGCCTGACAACCCAGTTCCGCCAAGCGGCCACGCTGGACATGCTGGTAAGCATTGGTGGTGCAAGCGTGGGAGATTACGATCTTGTCCGCCCTGCGCTGGCTGAAATTGGGTTGCAGCAGGATTTCTGGAAAATTGCCATGCGCCCGGGCAAACCGTTGATGTTTGGCCAACTCGGCAACACACCCGTTATTGGTCTGCCCGGTAACCCAGTGGCTGCCATGGTGTGTTCCATCGTGTTTGTAACCCCTGCCCTGCACGCCCTTATGGGCCTACCCGTTGGCACCGAACTGCAAACAGAACCCGCCATTCTGGGCTGTGATGTAAAAGAAAACGATACCAGGCAGGATTTTTTACGCGCAACACTTGCGCCCTCCCCACAAGGCGCTGTACCTGTGGCCACACCTTTTTCCCGGCAGGATTCAGCCCAGCTGAATATTCTCAGGCAAAGCCAGGCTCTGGTCATTCGTGCTCCCTTTGCGCCAGCACAAAAAGCAGGCATGCCCTGCCAGATTATCCGCCTACCCTGATCTCTCCCTTGACATAAAAAGAGAACTTATATAGAACAAGGCCAAGATTTTATTTTCATTACGACAGCCGCTTTTGAGGTGCGATATGCTAACGCGCAAACAGCACAAACTTCTGCTTTTTATTGATTCGCACCTCAAACAGACAGGTTTTTCGCCTTCCTTTGATGAAATGCGTGAAGCCATGGGCCTGCGCTCCAAATCTGGTATTCATCGGCTGATTTCCGGGCTGGAAGAACGCGGTTTTTTGCGCCGTCACCACCATCGGGCACGGGCTTTGGAAGTTATTCAACTGCCAGAAATGCAAGAATTGCCACCCAATGTGGTGCGTGCCAGCTTTACCCGGCCTAAGGCTGAAACCGTAAGAATTCCGCTTTATGGGCGCATTGCAGCAGGCCTGCCCATAGAAGCCGTGCCAGATACCTCCCACGTTCTCACTGTTCCAACAGAAATGCTGGGTACGGGAGATTATTACGCGTTGGAAGTAGCTGGAGATTCCATGGTGGATGCTGGCATTCTGGATGGTGACAACGTGATTATCCGCCGCACGGATCAAGCTGAAAACGGGCAGATTGTGGTGGCGTTGATTGATGAGCATGAAGTGACGCTCAAACGTCTGCGCCGCAAGGGCAACATGATTGCGCTGGAACCTGCCAATTCCAGTTACGAAACCCGTATTGTTCCGGCTGAAAAACTGCGTATTCAGGGCTGCTTGGCTGGGCTGATCAGGCAGTATTAAGCAAAGTGCCTGCGTGGTAAAAAACTTCCCCCGTAGGCATCTGTTTTTCTATTCCGAGCAGATATCATCCCATTGCGGAAAAAGCTTTGCCAGTTCGGAAACCACAGCAGGCGTAATTTCCGCACAAAATGGTACTTCTGCCAAAATACGTACCTTGCCTTTTTGCTCTATGGTCTCACGGTTTTCTGCATTAAGCGGACCGCTTAACACTACACCGGCCACGGCAATCTGCCGTGTGCGTAAGGCTTCCAAACTCAACAAAGTATGATTGAGAGTGCCTAGCCCGCTACGCGCTACTAGCACGACGGGCAAGCCCCAACGCTGTGCCAGATCAATCATCATCAGCTCTGGCGTTGCAGGCACCATCAGGCCACCTGCGCCTTCTACAACCAATGGTTTGTCTGCTTCACCTTGGGGCAGCACCAGTTGGGCTGGATCAATCTGCACGCCTTCCGCACGTGCAGCAGCATCGGGGGAAAGTGATGCAAGAAAAGCCCCTGCGGGTTTGAAACAAGGCGCATCCCCCGCCAGATGCTTAACCGTAGGGGTATCCCCTTCTTCATCCGCCAAACCGCTTTGCAGGGGCTTCCAATAAGCACCCTGCCAGCGCCGCACCAAACAAGCAGACACAAGGGTTTTGCCTATGCCCGTATCCGTGCCCGTTACAAACACACCCTTACGTGGCGGTTTGCGAAAACAGGCATACCCAACCCGCCACGTAACGGCGCACCCTGCCTGCTGAAACCGCAAGGCAACACGGCGCAACTGAACTGCGGATAATGGTACGGCCCCTTCACGTGGGGTAGATGCACCTGTTGCTTTCAGATGCCTTACAAAATCCATCCCATCTGCAAAAGCCTGCACAATATCCTGTTCAGCCCAACCGCCAGAAAACGCGGCCGGTCGCCAACTTTGTGCATCGGCCAATTCTGGATAAACCGGGGTTGCCGCCTGCCGCCCTTCCTGCTGGCAAGCCTGCTGCCATTCAGCAAATGTACCGTCCAATAATGTTGAAACCGCAAACACACCATCCGGAGCCAAAAGCCCTGCAAGGTTGCGCAAAACCTTTGCTGGTTCAGGCAGCCATTGCATAATCAGGTTGCCACAAATCACATCAAACGGGCCAGAAACATCCGGTGCGGCTGCGTCCATCTGATGGTAGGAAACAGCTTCTCCTAGCCGCATTTTAGCCCGCGCCAGCATATTCGGGGCAAAATCTGTTGCCAGAATTTCTGCTTCTGGCCAGCAAGCATGCAGATGCTCTGTCAGCAATCCTGTGCCACAGCCAATTTCCAAAATACGCAGGGGACTTTTGCCCGCCATACTGGTTTGTATGCGCTGGAACAGTTCACGCGCCGCCACACGCTGAACCGTGGCAGCTTGATCATACTTTTCCGCAGCATCAAAACTTTTACAAATACGCGCGGCACGGGTGGGTGTTTTCATGGTTGTTGTTCCATCCTGTTGCGCAGCATTTCCAAAAACCGAGCACACTCAACCGGGTGCGTTTGAGGAAGCAAATGGCCACCATTTTCTACCCATTTTATATGGGCCAAAGCCCGAAAAGAAGCCTCGGTCATACTGGGGGAAGCAATTTCATCCTGCCGCCCCGCCAACACATCTAATGGGCCTAATGGTAAATCTGCCCGTACATCTTCCGTGCGCAGAATATCCAACCCATATGCCAGTGCTTCTGGCTGGCAGCGTGCCGCCAAAACGGAGGATGCCCCACAACGCTGGCGAAAGTCATTCACCACAGCAGCAGGTTCGCGCCCCAAGCCACGTATCATGCGTTGCACAATACGCGGTGCCACACCTTCAGGAAAATCTTCTCGGCTGGCAAAACAGGCAAACGTGTTGATACCTGCAAACCTGCTTTCGGCTGGCCAAACGCCCTGCCTGCGTTGCAACATCAGCCACATGAACCCAAGGGAATGGCCAATTCCCAATATGGGGGGCTGGCTTTGGCGCAGATCATCCAACGTAACCGTTTTTTCTGCGCCAGTGGTTTGTGGTTTCAAAAAACCCAGATCCAGCGTTACGGCATCTGGCCAATTCAGTTGCATAAGCACAGGTTGCCAGAATTCCGGCCCAAACCCCCAGCCATGCACAAACACGGGTAAAAGCCGCGCCATTACGCCATACCTTTGCTGGCGCGGATAAACGTATCAGCCAAAGCCTCCATTTGCGCCCATGTATGGTTGGCATGAAAAACCACCCGCAAACGGCAGCCCCCCGGTGGCACAGTAGGCGGGCGAATAGCCACAGCAAGAAAACCCGCCTCTGCCATTTTCTGGGCCAGAGTGCGTGCTTGTGCCTCCTGCCCTACCAGAATGGGCACAATCTGGGTGCTTGATGGCCCGGTATCCTGCCCCGCATCGTGCATTTTCTGGCGAAAGCTGGCGGCAAGTGCACCCACATGGGCGCGTTGGGTATCCATTTGCGGCAGCAGATCAAGCGCTGCATCAACGGCCCCCAACACCAAAGGAGATGGCGCGGTGGAATAAATAAAACCGGAAGCCGCGTTATCCAACCATCTGCATAGGCCCTCAGATGCTGCAATAAACGCGCCCATACTGCCTAAGGCCTTGCTAAATGTGCCAACCACCACATCTGCCAGCCCGTTTGCCAGCCCGGCACCTTCTGGCCCCAGTATGCCAGTTGCGTGGGCTTCATCTACGCACAGTAGCGCATCGTATCTTTGGGCCACCTCATGCAACGCGGCAATATCCGCCACATCACCATCCATGCTGAACACGCTTTCTGTCAGCACAATGCGTAGGCCTGCCCCTTCGATTTTCTGAAGTTGGCTTTCAAGGTGCGCCACATCATTATGGCGGAACCGAATCGGGCGGACACCTGCTGCTGCACAACCATGATACAGGCTGGCATGAATAAGCTTATCCGCCAGAATAACGGCAGGAGCACCACATACCTGCGCAGAAAGCCGCGCCAAAGCTGGCACCAGAGAGGCATTGGCCTGCCAGCCAGAAGAAAACAAACGTGCCGCCTGCATATGCTTTAGCCGCGCCACGCGCTTTTCCAGCGCACAAGCCTGGGAGGATGTGCCCGTTACCAACCGGGAAGCACCACTGCCGCTGCCTTCTGCCTGTGCCCAAGCGGATGCGCGCTCACGCAACAAAGGGTGCATGCGCAGGCCCAGATAATCGTTGGACGAAAAATCTATGACCACAACGCCATCTGAACGTTTGAGCAGCGCACCACCCGCATATTGCCATTGCTGACAGGTGCGCAAACGCCCCTGAGCAGACAGATCCGCCAGCCCCTTCTGGAAAAGATTATCAAACCGCGTCATGTAACATGTGGTGCCGCAGCCTGAAGGGCGGGTCAATCATCTATGGGGAAACATTCCATGACAGAAGCTTCCGGCTCATCTTTATATTCCATGCCGGAATGGTACACGCAGAGCCTGCCCCATATCTGGCTGCCTTATAGCCAGATGAAAACAGCCCCTGCGCCTCTTGCCGTCGCAAGCACGTATAACACGCGCATTACCCTGACAGATGGTCGGGAACTGGTGGATGGCGTGGCGGCATGGTGGACAGCCTGCCACGGCTATAATCACCCGCATATTCACCAAGCCGTCTGCCGGCAAATGGGAACCATGCCTCATGTAATGTTTGGCGGCATGGTGCATGAACCTGCCTTACGCTTGGCGAGCAGATTATGCGCCATGCTACCGGGAGACCTAGAGCGGGTGTTCTTTACGGATTCAGGTTCGGTTTCTGTAGAAGTCGCCATGAAAATGGCTATTCAGTACCGTTTGAACAAAGGGCAAACCAAACGCACCAAAATGCTGGCGTTCCGTGGCGGCTATCATGGAGACACACTGGCCACCATGTCTGTTTGCGATCCGGAAGAGGGCATGCACCATCTCTATGGCTCTGCCCTGATGGAGCACGTCATCTCCCCACTGCCAGTAGATGCGGCCAGCACGGCCGTTTTTCTGAATCTTTTGGCAAAACATGCGCACGAACTGGCCGCCATTATCACCGAGCCTTTGGTGCAAGGTGCTGGCGGTATGTTGTTTCATTCTCCACAAACATTGCGCACCTTACGCAAAGCTGCGGATGACCATGATGTTCTGCTGATTTTAGATGAAATCTTCACCGGCTTTGGCCGAACAGGCACCATGTTTGCCTGCGAACAGGCTGGTATTGTGCCCGATATTATTACGCTCTCAAAAGCGCTTACCGGGGGCACCATGGCCCTTGCCGCCACAGTAGCACGCCAACATGTGTTTGAGGCTTTCCTTTCTGATAACCCCGAACATGCGTTAATGCACGGCCCCACCTTTATGGCCAACCCACTGGCTTGCGCCTGTGCCAATGCCTCGCTTGATCTTTTTGAAACCGCGCCACGCCTTCAGCAAGTCCAAGCTATCAACGCGTTTCTCACTGAGGCGCTAGAACCCTGCCGCACGCTACCCGGCGTAAAGGATGTGCGCACACTTGGGGCTATTGGTGTTGTAGAACTAGAAAAAATTAGCAACCCGGATGCATTGCGCCAACGTTTTATTGCTGAAGGCGTGTGGATACGCCCTTTCCGCAATATTGTTTACCTAACACCTGCTTTTACCATTGAAAAACAGGATTTACGCAAACTTACCAATGCTATTTATAAAGTATTATCCTGAAAAACCGTAAGGTCAGGAAGATGAAGGTGCTGTGCGCGTCCATGCCGCCGCAGCATGTTCATCTTCTTCCCGCGCATCCACCCATGCGGTATGGCCATTGGCAAATTCTTCTTTTTTCCAAAACGGCGCGCCGGTTTTAAGCCGATCAATCAAGAACGATGTGGCCGAAAGCGCAGCACCCCGATGGGCCGCAGCCGCCCCAACCAGCACAATGGGTTCGCCCACTTCTAACCGGCCAACCCTGTGTATAAGGGTGCACCCAAGCAGGCTAAAGCGCTGCATGGCCTCCTGCGCAAGTTGGTTGAGAATGGTTTCAGTCATGCCCGGATAATGTTCCAGTGTCAGGCTCAGCAAGCCATCTCCACCACGCACCTGCCCTACAAACAGGCCCATACCGCCAATGTGTTCGGAAAGGTTGGAAAGGCGCAAGGTTTCAGCCCCTATGTCAAAAGCTGCCTGCTGCACCAGAACACGGACAGACATAAGTATCAGCCGCCCGTCATGGGGGGGAAAAACGCCAGCTCATCACCCGGCTGCACGCAGGTATCAAACCCGCCCAGCTTTTGGTTGATGGCCACACGGATGCGAGGCGTCGCTGCAAACACCTCATCCAGCTTAGCATCGTGCAGGCGCAGTTCCTGCACCAAAGCCGCTACAGGCACACTATTGGATGGCAGAGTAACCTGCTGGCCTTCGCGCCCCAGTTGCTCACGCAGGGCGGCAAAATAAAGAATATTTACTGAGCCTGTCATGGCCTGCCTACTGCGGTTTGAGTTTTCAGCCGTTTCATCTGCCACGCTTCAACCGCGTGGTGGTTAATGATGTACGGTAGAACGGTTATCTTTGATGGTGCTAACGGATCCATCTGGCTGGATCAAGGTAATGGTACCATCATCATTTGGGATTTCAATGGGGGCCCCATTACCACGATGCGCCCCGTATTTGCTGGAAACATCTGGTTCTGCATCTGGCAGTTTACCTGCCGTGCCTCCCCCAATAACACCGTGGCGAATATCTTCTTTTTCGCCAATACTCATTTCCTCGCCATCAGGAAGCTGCGGGCCTGCGGCAGAGTCTCCACCCAACACGGTGCCAGCACGGTCTTTTTCAACATCTTCCAGCGTAGGCAGCGGCGTTGGTGGGCCGGGCCACATATTACCGCCTTCTGGCAGGATGGGGACATCTACAGCAGACTGCCCCCTGATCCGCCGCATGTTTAAATCATCCCCAGTGGCTGCATTGGGGTTTTCACCCGGAAGCGTTGCTGTATCCGAGACAAACTTGTCAAAGCCTGCACATCCGCTCACGATCATACATAAACCTAGAAGAGCGGCTTTCCGCATGCCCTGACTCCGCAATCATCATCTTTCAACAGCAGGCGAATCATTCCCTGCCTGCGATTGCGGCCTTTTAGAACCGCACCTCATGCTAAATAACGGTTTATCCACCAGACACAAGGCGATGCAGCAAAATGAAGTTATTTTTCTGGAATAGATGCAACGTATTACTAAAATAGTAACAAAGTTTTTTACATTTCAACATGACGTAGGCCGGTTGTTAAATAATCCCAGCCGGTTATCAATGTAAGCACCGCAGAAATCCAAAGTAATACAGCACCAATAAGCGCAACTGGTAGCCACGGCATACCCAATAAAGCGCCTGTGCCATCCCCCGCCAGCAAAAAACCAATGGCTGTCATCTGGAAGCCGGTTTTCCACTTTGCCAAACGGGTTACAGGCAAGCGTGCGCGGCGTTCCGCCAGATATTCCCGCATGCCGGACACCAGAATTTCACGGCAAAGAATAATAATGGCAGGCCATAACCCCTGATAAGGCAGGCGCGCAAAACCAGCCAGAACCATTAAACAAGCCCCAACCAGAAGCTTATCTGCAATGGAATCAAACATACGCCCGAAATCTGACATCTGATGGCGTGAACGTGCCAGCTTGCCATCAAAATAATCGGTTATTCCCGCTAGAATAAACAGCAGACACGCCAAGGCATCTGTGCGCGGGCTCCCCCATGCAGCCAGAGTGACCACAATGGGTATGGCTACAATACGCGAGATTGTCAGGACATTCGGCAGATCTGTCAGCATTGCGGGATATAGTAACCTATTTCCTGCACTGCTGGAATGGCTTATGCCATCGCAAAGGTGTCAGATACCCAGAATTCTTCTGCAATGCTCATATGCCCATATTTATCCCGGTGTCCAATCCGGGTGAAAATGGCCGTAAATGGCACGCGCTGTTTCCCGGCTGATACCATGAGCGGCTTCCAGTTCTGCCAAACCAGCCTGCTTGATGGCGCGCGCTGAACCAAATGTGTTTAACAACAGCTTTTTACGTGCAGGCCCAATACCGGGCACATCATCCAGTTCGGACTTCACCAGTGTTTTGGATCTACCAGACCTATGGGTGGTAATGGCAAAACGGTGGGCCTCATCGCGCAGCCGTTGCAAATAGTACAGTACGGGGTCTCTCAGATCGAGCTGGAAGGGTTCCTTATCCTCCGTATAGAACCACTCCTTCCCGGCATCGCGGTCCGGCCCTTTGGCAATACCTACAAGTTTTACACCCGTTACGCCCAGATCATCCAGCACACTGCGCACGGCAGAATATTGCCCTGCCCCACCATCAATCAGCAGAACATCTGGCCAGTTAGAGGTATCGCCCTCTTCTGCCTCTTTCAAAGCGCGGCCAAAGCGGCGTTCCAGCACTTCGCGCATCATGCCAAAATCATCCCCCGGCGTAACGGGGCCTTTGATTTTGAACTTGCGATACGCCTTGCGGTTAAAGCCCTCCGGTCCGCCCACAATCATAACACCATAGGCGTGCGAGCCCTGAATATGGCTGTTATCGTACACTTCTATGCGTTCTGGCGGCGCATCCAGCCCCAGAACATCTGCCACGCCTTGTAGCAACTTGGCCTGCCCTGCGGTTTCCGCCAGCTTGCGGCTTAGTGCATCCCGCGCGTTGCTCACGGCATGGTCAAGCACCTGCTTTTTCTCGCCCCTTTGCGGCGCAAGAATTTCCACCTTCCGCCCCCGCCTAAGAGAGAGTGCCTCTGTCAGCAGCAAAGATTCCGGGAGTTCATAATTGACCAAAATCTGTGCTGGACAGGGTTTGTCATCGTAAAACTGCGCGATAAAGGCAGAAAGCACATCTGCGGGTAAGGCATCCTGCGTATGGGCGGGAAAGAATGAACGGCTGCCATTATTACGCCCACCGCGAATGAAAAAGACCTGAATACAGGCGTGTCCGGCCTCCTGCCACAGGGCCAGCACATCTGCATCCTGAAGAGATGCAGGGTTGATGACGCTGGATTCCTGCATTTGCGCCAACGCACGAATACGATCGCGCAATACAGCAGCACGCTCAAAATCCAGCGCTTCTGCTGCCACATTCATTTCCTGCCCCAAGGTTTCACGCAGCGCCGTATCCTTGCCAGAAAGGAACTCCCGCGCCTGTTCCACCAATTTGCCGTAAGCTTCCTGATCTATCCGATCCACACACGGGCCAGAGCAACGTTTGATTTGATAAAGCAGGCATGGCCGGGTGCGTGCGTTAAAAACCGCATCCGTGCAGGAGCGTAGCAGAAAAACGCGCTGGATCAGATTAAGGGTCTGATTAACCGCCCAAGCCGAAGCAAACGGCCCCCATAGGCTGGCCCCTTTAATGGCCTTGCCACGGTGTTTGGCAATTTGCGGAAACGCATGCGCATCTGTCAGCATCAGCCACGGATAGCTTTTGTCATCCCGCAGCAGAATGTTGAAGCGCGGCTTCATGCGCTTGATGTAGTTGGCCTCCAGCAACAGTGCTTCGGCTTCCGTATGGGTGGTAACAATTTCCATTGCTACCGTTTCGGAAACCATGCGCCGTAGCCGTTCAGGCAAGCGGTTAATGTGGGTGTAAGACGTTACCCGCTTTTTAAGCGCCAACGCCTTGCCAACGTACAACACTTCCCCCTTAGCGCCGAGCATACGATACACGCCGGGTGAAAGCGGCATGGTTTTAAGTGCATGCCGAATGGCCTCTACCCCCTTTACAGTAGGGGCTGCCTGTTCCTGCACCACAGGCAGGGTATCTGAAGGGGAAGAATCAGCTGTCATCATACGCTCTTGGTCGAAAGGGAAATTTCATCCACCGTTTTTGTGGATAACTCTGTGGAACAGCTGGGGCTGACTCATCATAAACCGCAGAAAGTCAGCCCTTTCAACAGATTGCACAGTTTTTGGTCATTCCCGCCAACTCACTGATTTCAAAAGATTTAATGTGTTGCGGTTTTTTGACACCCTATGATTTTTGAACTTTTTGTTGAAAATACGCGATGTCAAGACAGGAAGTGGACAATTTTTGCAGTTTTTTGTTCTCATACAATCCTGCTTTGTTCTGCCGCCTGTTCTGCCTTTTCCAACACGCGCAGGAAGTTTTCACCCCAGAAAGCCGCAATTTCACTTTTGTCATAACCTCGGCGCATCAACTCGGCAGTTATGTTCACGCCCTGCGTGGCGTTCTGCCAGTCTTCCAACGCGCCACCGCCATCGAAATCTGAGGAAATACCGACGTACTCTGGCCCAAGCCTGCGCACAACGTAATCAATATGATCCACCAGATCAGCCACAAAGCCTTGCCGTTTACCTTCCTCCGGCTTGGGCTTCAAAAACGCGGGCATGGCCGTAATCTGGATAACGCCACCACTTTCCTTGAGCGCATCCAACTGCTCATCATCCAGATTGCGCGGATGATCGCACAGCGTGCGCACGCAGGAATGACTTGCCACAATAGGCGTGGTTGAAACCTGCACCGCCTGAAGCATGGTTTGCTTGGAGGAATGAGAAACATCCACCACAATGCCAAGGCGGTTCATTTCTGCAATTGCTTCACGCCCAAGAGCAGAAAGGCCGTTGTGGCGCTGTGGTGCATCCCCAAGGCTGGGGCGATGAATAGCCGCATCTGCCAACGCGTTATGTCCGTTATGGGTGAGCGTAACATAACGCGCCCCCTTGGCCCGAAACTGCTTGAGCAATGCGGGATCATCCCCCATGCCGTAGCCATTTTCCACAGCCGGAACAACAACCAGCACACCTTCATCAAACGCGGCGCGCATATCTGCCACAGCGGAGCATACACGTGCGCTTATACCATTATGGGTGCCCTGCATGTGGCCTATGGCATCCAGCATAGCCAAGCACTGCGCTTGCGCCTGTGCGTGCCCTTCCCGGTCTATGGCGGCTTGGGCAATGTAAGCCACAAAGCATCCGGCAGACATGCCGCCCTTTTGCATTTTAGGCAGATCCACCCGTCTATCTGCCGTATTCTCAAACGCATCATTCCGATCGGGCCACGGAATATCAATATGGCTATCCAGAGTGAACAAGGCGCGATGCAGCGCAACTGCATCTGGAGAAACGGAAGAAGATTGGGTTGTCATAATCTAGAAAATGGCCCTGTTACATGAAATTACAAGGGAACAGCCGGGTTCCATCTGCCCCAGTTATGCGCCTGTTTTTGCTTGCCCTGCAAACTGCAATCCGTCATGCCACCGCACATGCGATTAGTAACATGGAACATCAATTCCCTCCGCCTGCGCCTGCCTCTGCTTGAAAAGCTGGTGCAGCACCTCGCCCCAGATGTTGTGTGCCTACAGGAAACCAAGGTGCCAGACCCTCTGTTTCCCGAAGACGGCGTGAAGGCTCTGGGGTTTGAGCACCTGCATTACCGGGGCATGAAAGGCTATAACGGCGTTGCCATTCTTTCTCGCCACCCGTTAAGGCCTGTCACGCAAACCCCAATATGGTACGGTAAGGAAGATTGCCGCCACGTGGCCGCAACCGTATGCACGCCAGAAGGCGAAGTGGAATTGCACGACTTTTACATTCCCGCAGGTGGGGATGAGCCAGACCCAGAAACCAACCCAAAATTCGCCCACAAACTGGCTTTTGTAGAAGAAGTGACAGAGTGGTTTCAGTCTCGCCCCCTTAACCGCACGGTATTGGTGGGAGACTTCAATATCGCGCCGCTTGAGCATGATGTATGGAGCCACAAGCAGCTTCTTAAAATTGTCAGCCACACCCCGCCGGAAACAGAACGCCTTAACCGCTGGCTACAAACCGGCTTTGTGGATGCCATGCGCCACTTTGTCCCGCCGGAAGAAAAACTTTATACGTGGTGGTCTTACCGTAACCGGGACTGGAAAAAATCTAACCGTGGCCGCCGTTTGGACCACGTATGGATGACGCCTGACCTCCTACCTAACCTGCATGGCATGACGGTTGTGCGTGAAGCACGAGATTGGGAAGGCCCTTCCGACCATGTGCCCGTTGTGGTGGATTTCAGCCTTTCGGACTAAAGCCTGATTTGAGGCGCTTGTGAGAAAAAGCGCCTCAAACATACGCCTGAATGCTTAGTAACGATACTGCCACAGCAGCCCAACACTACTGCCCGGATCGTTTTCCGGGGTGGTAAAGCCTGTTACGGTGCCACCTGTGCCCACGGTTGTGTTCAGCTTGAGATGTTTTGTCAGGTCAACCTGCACCTGTGCCTGTGTGCCAGAGCCAGAAGTGGCCTGCTTGGCACCTACGTAAACACCTTTCATCACATATTTACCGGCCTCAACACTGGTACCGCCATTCCCCACGCCAGAACCGCCGCCAATAGCCAAACGATCCAGATGCAAGGTTTTGCGAATAGTGCCCATTGGGTCAAACGGTGTAAGCCCAGTAAGGGTGGCAAGTGCCGTGCCCAATTCCACCATCTGCGTGGAGGAGAGAGAGTGCGCATCCGTGCCAAATAGCAGCATGGCCAATACCTGATCCTGCGGCAACGGCGGCATGGATTCAAACGTAATCTTGGGCGCGCTGGCATACCCGCCCACCTTCAGCATAGCCGTTTGGCCCTGCACGGCACGGTCGGCCTCAAAATCCAACGTGGGGTCCATTTTATGGCCAACGCCAGAGCCATTGAAAGCCACCCGCCCCTTGGTGAAGTTAAGTGAAATACCAGCCAGATCAAAGTTACCACGCTTGAGATCAAACCCTCCGCTAACCTGCGGAGCCTGCGTTGTGCCGCCAACTTTCAACTTGCCAGCCATTTCTGCATCCAAGCCATGCCCACGCACAAAGAACTTGCCCGGAGATGTCACGCTCAGGTTCAGCCCGATCACCGCGGCCTTGGTGCTTTCTACTTTGGCGGCTTCCGCCTGCTTTTGCTCATCACCAGGGCGCACAACATCAAGCCGCGCTACGGATGACGGCAAGGAATTGGGAATGTTAATTTCCACACGCCGCAAATCCACTGTGCCATCAACATCCATACGGGTTTGCACCTGCCCTTTTACGGCAATATCCGCGTTCATCACCGCTGTTAGCAGATCACTGGAAATGGGCCGGGCATCATGGGCCTGCAAACGAATATCCAGCGGCATGCCGGGGGAGCCAATGCCCACAAAGCCGGTGACGCCCAAATTGCCATCACCAGCCTTGGCCGTAAGGTTCTGAATAACGACCTTGTCGTTCTCGCCCACCACGCGGCCATTGATATTGGCCAGATGGAAGCCTTGGGCAAAATCCTGCACATCGGCATCGCGCAGATCCACCGTACCCGTTACACGGGGGGAGGACATGGAGCCCGCAACCAGCAGCGCCATTTGGGCTTGCCCCATGGCCTGCCGCGCCTGCGCGCCCAGAATGCCATTGGCAATGCTTAAATCCAGATTGCCATTTACGCGCAGGTTCATTGGCCCGGTTTTGTTCAGCGGGGCCGTGCCAGCCACATTCACGTTCAGCTTGGGCCCCGCACCTGCCGCCACCTGCACCTTGGCAGAACTACCAGCCAGATTGGCTGCGGCATCTAGATGCAATGGCGGAATGGAAGCCGCAGCAGAACTGCCAGCCATACGCAAATCACGCCCGGTAAGCTTAACCTGCCCTTGCGGTGCATTTAACGTACCCGCCACCTTGGCCTGAACGGAAACCGTGCCAGATGCCTTGAAATCTGGCGCAAACGGGTGTGCCAAGGCAGGCGTAAGATTACGAATATCCGCCGTAACAGCCAAAGAAGGCTTGATCTTGCCTGCAACATCAATGGTAGCAGGCTGGCTGCCTGCCGTTACCAACGTGGCCCGCAGCCGATCAACCCCCATAGTCTCCCCAAACGAGACCAATGCAGGCGCTAAAAGGCGCAATGTTTCCTGCTTGGCCGTGGCATTCAGGCGCTGCACTTTCACCTGTTTGGCAGGTAGGTTTAACAGGGCTGCGGTATCCAGTATCAATGGGCTGCCAGACCAGCTTGCTGGGCCCACCTGCGCAGTGAGCGCCATAGCGTTATCCGGCCCCTTGGCACTCAGACGCGCCTGCCCGGTTACGCCAGAAGCAGAAAGCCCCCCCAGTTTAAGCGTAAGATCAGCATTGGGATGAGCCGCCGGATCTTTTACCGTGCCGGCTAAAGCCAGAGAGCCAATTTTTACGCTGGGCATAGCCACGTTGCCATCCAGCTTAAGGGCAACCTGAGGTGTATCCGCCACCTGCGTAGTTTTAACAGAAGCTGCCAGCGCGCCAGAGATAGCCTGCCCAATAAGCGGACGAAAATCTGCCAAGCGCCCCACTTTCAGATCCAGCGTGCCCAGAGGCACCACCTCACCTGTAGGAAGAGAAAGCTGCCCCTGCCCGGCCACGCTGTTCCATGACAGTTTGCGAATATCAACCTGCCTGTCACCCTGTGCGCTTTGGGCCAAAGCCACATCCAACACCAATGGGGCGCGGTTAAGCGTGCCATTTGCCTGCACCGTGCCTTCTGGCGCAGTTGGCAAGTGCTGCACATTGGCATCCAGCGCTATGGGGCCGCGTGGCATGGTGGCAGTACCGGGGTCTCCCTTCGCATGCAGGGTGGCTGTAAAATCCTGCATCGGACCTTTGGCCTGCAAGGCCAGCGTGAGCGCCCCACGCAAGGAGGGTAACGCCCGCGCCAGATCTGTCAGCCCCAGATCAAACGCCAGATCCATATCGCGGCCCGTGTTTACCTGCCCGCCCCCTTTAAGATTAAGGGCACGGCCATCCACACTGAAGTTTTGCAGGTCAATCTGTTTAGCCGCTGGTAGCTTATCCTGCGCAGGCAAGGGCCGCATGGTGGCTGTAAGGGCAAACTTACCATCCGGCCCGATCAGCCCGGCTGCCTGAGGCTGCCCCCCTGTAATAGCCAGCGTGCCATCTGCTGTAAGGTGCGTATCTCCCTCCGGCTTTGCCGGAAGGTCAAACTGTGCGTTCATGCCCGCATGACCGCGCAAAGGCGTACCGGCCATTTCACCAAACGGTAGCAAATCGGGCAGCTTTAACGCTACCGTGCCACGCTGTGGCGCAGCAGACTGCACATTGCCAGAAAGATTCAGCAAAGGATGAGACAGCGTAAAAGCCAGCGGTTTGCCGGGCTTTTGTGGCTCTAACTGCGCATCAAGCTGCAACGGCGCAGATGCCAGCAATGTTGGCGCTTTGCCCGGCAGGCGCACACCATCTGCTGTTGCCACCACATGCAACAGATTGGCCATATCGGCACTGCCATTCTCACCTGAGAACTGAACTTTCAGCGTGCCCACACCTGCGCCAGATGCAGCAAGCTGATCAACCTGCACCTGTGCTGTGCCCAGCGGTGCTGCCATTTTACCATGCAACTGCGCCCCTAAATGGATGCCCCCCCACGCCAGATCGGGCGAGAGAGACATGGCGGGGGCATCTACTCCGGCATTCAGGTTACCAAGCTTTTCAGCCAGCAAATCCAGCACGCCATCTGCATGGGCTTTTATATCCCCAGCAGAAGCAGCAAAACCAAGCACAGCCACCGAAGGAGGGCCATTGATATCCAGCTTAAGCGCCAGAGGCACCAGTTGCGGCATTTTAAGGCGCGTGGCGGCAAAACCATCTGTGCCCTCGCTGGCATCCAGATGCAGGCCCAGCTTACCTTTGCTGGTGGTGGTTGCCAGATCAATCTGCCCGGCGGCATCCAGCCTTTTCAGATGCAGCGCAATATCCGCACCCGGCAAAGAAGGCAGACTTAACCCATTGATAACCGGATCAATATTGGATAACTGACCGCGCCCAGCCAAGGAAAAACTTGCCGGAGAACCCGCAAGCGCAGCCCCCACGTTAATACGCCCCACTGCAAGTTTGCGAATATCCACCCCCAGATGGAGCGCAGAAGGTGAGCTTTTGGAAGGCGTGGCTGGCTTGGCCGGATCAGACACAGGCAGGCGCGGAATATCCAGCTCATCTGCCGTAACGGCATAAATACGCGCTGTGCGCCCAATTATTGCCAGAGGTGACCAGTTAAGCGCCACGTTATGCAGCGTAAGCCAAGCACCCTGTTTATCGTGAATTTCCAGCGTATCCAGCCGGAAGTTATCGGGGAAACGCCCAGACATGCCCGAAAGCCCGATCATCCCGCCCGTAAGGGAGGATGTCTGGTGCATGAGCATTTTGCGGCCCGGCCCGGTATTGGCCCCCACCAGCAAAACAGCTACGGCAAGGCCCGTTATGCCAAGCAGAGAACCACCGGTTATAAGGGCAACACGCCCTACACGCCGCCACAGTGGGCGTGTAGGTTTATCTGGTGTGCGTGGCAAAATGGGTTCTGGCATATCGGCCATTAGAATGTCTCCCCAAGGCCGATATACAGATCCCACTTATCACCACGTGGGGCGCGGTTAAGAGGTACGGCAACATCCAGCCGGATGGGGCCAATAGGCGTATAATAACGTACACCCCCACCAGCACCCACGCGCAGCTTGCCCGTAAAGGGCAAACTGCTGCTGCCAACCTGACCGGCATCTATAAAACCGGCCATGCCTACGTTGCCTATAATTCTTTGGCGAAATTCTGCACTTCCTGCATCTAGCGAGGTTCCGCCAATAGCATAGCGCGTATTTTTATACTGCGGCCCCACCCCCTGCCAGCGGAAGCCTCTTACTGTAGAACTGCCCCCAGCATACAGGCGTTGATCTGGCGGAATATCCCACGTGCTGGCGCCCTGAATACTGCCAACCATGCCACGAAACGCCAGAACACTATTGCCGGGCTTGCTGATGCCCAGATGGTGCAGATCAAAGTATGTAGAGGCCGTGCCGTTCAGAATGGCAAAAAACGAGGTGCCGCTGCCCTTATTCCCCAAGGAAACGGATGGCGTAATGCTCATGCTGGCGCGTACGCCGTGTGTTGCGGGTTCGATAGGGTTTCCAACGCCTGTGTTATCAAACATGACGGAAAGTGGCGCAGAAATAATGGTGTAATCCCGCGTGACACCAAACTGCTCGATCTTTTCCTGCTCTGCCATCAACCCAAAGCTGCCGTTCCAGTTTTTAGCCAGCGGGCGTGTAATGCCGCCACGGATCAAAAATGCCGTTTGCCGGTAAGACCAGAACAACTGCCGCAGCCCTTCAATACGCGCACTTAGATTCTGATTGCGTTCCAGAAAATCGGGTTTGAAGAAATCTGCATACACATCATACCCCAAGCCTTGCTGGGCCGAGCCACCAAGCCCGGTAATAAGAGCTGTCAGCCGCAAACGCTCTGCATTGCCCAGCAGGTTATAATGTGTCCATGATCCGCCAGCACGCGCGCCCAAATCTGTGGAATATCCGCCCTCTGCCCCCACGGAATGCCGCTTGGCTTCCTTAAAGCTGAAATCCAGCGGCATGGTGCCATCTACCGCATAGGTGGAGGCATCCTGCACTGTTACGTTCGAAAACACCCCAACGGAGGCCAGATCCTGCCGTGCGTTTTCAATTTTAGAAGGCTGATAAAGCTGGCCTTCCTGCACTGTCATACGGCGGCGCACGAATTTTTCGTGCACCTGTTTCAGGCCGGTTGTGTCTATCTTACCAATATTTAGCACCGGGCCTGGCGTGACCGGATAGGTAATATTTAGCGTATGCGTAGTGGGTTCCAGAAAAGCCTTGGGCTTTTCCACTGTCGCCAGGGCGTGCCCATCTTCCCGCAGGGCGTCCATCAGGTTGCTGCCACCATCCAGCACGCTTTTGGCAACGGCTGGCTGGCCCGATGCAAGGCCAAAGGCTTTTTTCTGGGCATCTGTTAAAACAGGTGGTTTGCCAGTTTTACCATCCACCAGCGTAACGGTGCCCAGATGAAACAGCGGGCCTTTATCTACCTTCACCTCAGCCTGAATCTTTTCACCCGTCGGCACGGATTCGATCCATTGAGAAAGGGCGGGAGACATCCCGTCCATCTTCACGGCATCCTTGCCGCCATTCCGGCTGAGGGTGATATGCACTGTACCGGCGTAATAACCACAGCTTTCCAGCGCCGTGCGTAGCCGGTCATATTCATTCCGCACACGCCCGGCCAACGCAAATGGCCCCACCGCATGCGTGGACTGGAGAGACTGCAGATCAGATGAGCTTTTAATAGCCGTATCCAAATCTGCCTCTCCGGTCGGCACCAGTTTGGTGGTGTAAGGCTGTGGATCTGCCGCCCAAGACCAAGACAGGCAGGACGATGCCCCCCACAGGGCGGCACCAGCCAGAACACGATTCGCGGTGAGAGCAAGCCTGTTCAGCATGTTATTCTTGCGTGTCCTCACCAATAATCTGCCTGCCACCTATTTGCGGAAGTTCTGCTTACAAACCCTTTTATGCACATACCATGACAAAAATACGGTGCCGAAGCCGAAAACAGCTTCTGTTGCGCATAAATTGGGAGATGGATTGTCCCGCCAGCTAAAATCGCGGTAAGAGAGCGCATGCTTTTTCATTCCATCTGCGCCGCTGCCGGGCGCGTTTGTCCGACAGAGCTGTGTCTGGCAGAAATGAAACGATGACACCACGCCCGTCTGATCAAACCCATCCCCCCTATGCTTCCCCTAAAAAGAAGCCCAATGGCCTTTCCCCCTTACCTGCATGGGTGGAAGCTTATTTCCGCCGCACGGCAGATTTAAGGGCAGCCTTGCGCCTTGGTGCGCTGGTTGTCTGGGTGCCGCTATCTGTGGGTTTTGAAGCGTGCCTGCTGCTTGTGCCCGGCACGCCAAAAATCCGCTGGACGCGGGTTATCTGGGGCGTGCTGTGCCGTATTATCGGGTTGCAGATCCATGTTGTGGGGCAACGTGTGGGCACAGTGGGTGGCCTAAAAGCCCGCCAGCGGGGGGAACGCCCTGTTATCTATATTTGCAACCACATGTCTTGGTTGGATGTGCCTGTGCTGGGCACCATCCTTCCCTCCGTATTTGTGGCCAAGGGCGATATTGAAAAATGGCCCATCATGGGGTTGGTCTCACAAATCGGGCGCACCATTTTTGTCAGCCGCCAGCGCAGCACCACAGGCCGTGAGCGTGATGAAATGATCCGCCGCATGGTGGAGGGGGATAATCTGGTATTGTTCCCTGAAGGTACATCATCCGATGGCTCCCGCGTGTTGCCGTTTATGTCCGCCTTTTTTGCCATCGCAAAATTGCCACGCCTGAAGGAAGGCATGGATAAAAGCCTGCTGCCCATAACGTTTGAACCAGGCATGACGCCCCTTATCCAGCCCGTATCCCTTGTATATGACCGGCTGGAAGACCTGCCCATTTCCCGCCTCCGCCGCCCCGTGTTTTCATGGTACGGAGATATGGACCTTGGCCCCCATGTATGGGCCTTGCTGAAATGGAAGCGTTCCCGCGCAACTGTGTTGCTGCACGAACCGCTAGACCCAGATATGTTCCCCAGCCGCAAGGCTTTGGCACAGGCGGCATGGAAAGCCGTATCCATAGGGGCGGCAGAACTGCGCCAGAACCGCAAACCTACGGTTATCAAAGGCCGGTTTAACCCAGCCACTCTGCCTGCCAATTTTCTGCCGCCTTCTGTCAAGAAAGCCAAAAGGATACTTGACAGAACCGCCTGCTTTTTTGCTTCAATACGTATAAGACTTTAGGCAACAAACTAGGTGGCTGTTGCAAGCCACCAAACCCATAAGGAACATTCGGTCTGTTAACCGCCAGAATACTTTTTGGCCGTTCTTACCTTTCCACTATTCTCGCCTTGGTGAGAAAAGAGGCTTGACCTGCACGCGCTCTGGCCCGATTTCCTCCACCTGCCGCATGGAATGGGCCTGCGGCATAGCGGAGCGCCTGCCATCATGACCGGAACCCCAGCCAACACATCCCCTGCTCGTGGCCTGCACGTTATTACGTGGGGTTGCCAGATGAATGTGTATGATAGTGCACGTATGGGGGATGTTCTGCGGCCACTTGGCTATCAGCCTGTTGCCACGCCAGATGCAGCGGACATGATTATCCTGAACACCTGCCACATTAGAGATAGAGCGGCAGAAAAAGTGTTTTCAGAACTCGGTCGTCTGCGCAAGATCAAGGAAGCGCGGGAAACCGCCGGGCAGCAAACCATTATTGCCGTAGCCGGATGCGTAGCACAGGCAGAGGGGCAGGAAATTCTGGCCCGTGCGCCGTATGTGGATATTGTTCTGGGCCCGCAAACCTATCACCGCCTGCCAGAAATGGTGGCCCGTGCGGCCCGTGCAGGTGGCGCGGTTATTGAAACGGATTTTCCGGCAGAGCAGAAATTCGATTTTCTGCCAGAATCCGAAGCCCCACAGACCGCAGGAAATTACACGGCTTTCCTTACCATTCAGGAAGGGTGCGATAAATTCTGCTCCTTCTGTGTGGTACCTTACACACGCGGGGCAGAAAGCAGCCGCCCCGTGCTTTCCGTGCTGGCAGAAGCACGCCGTATGGTGGAAAGCGGTGTAAAGGATATCTGCCTGCTAGGGCAGAACGTAAATGCCTATCATGGTGAAGGCCCGGATGGCTCCACATGGGGCTTACCGCAACTGGCATATGAACTTGCCAAGCTGCCCGGCCTTTCCCGCATCCGTTACATGACATCCCACCCGCGGGACATGGATGATGCGCTGATAGCCGCCCACCGTGATCTGCCGGAGTTGATGCCGTTCCTGCATCTGCCGGTTCAGGCTGGGTCTGACCGTATTCTGCGTGCCATGAACCGTGGCCATACAGCAGATGAGTATCGGGATATCGTGCGCCGCCTGCGTGAAGCACGGCCCGACATGGCTCTTTCATCCGATTTCATTGTGGGCCACCCCGGTGAAACGGATGAGGATTTTGAAGCCACCATGCAGCTTGTGCGTGATGTGGGCTTTGCTTTGGCTTATTCCTTCAAATACTCCCCACGCCCCGGCACCCCTGCCGCAGGCGCTGGCATGCAGGTGCCAGAGGATGTGAAGGATGCCCGCTTGCAAGCTTTGCAGGCCCTGCTGCGTGAACAGCAGGATGCCTTTAATGCAACACTTGTGGGCAAAACCATTCCTGTTCTGTTTACCTCAGAAGGACGGAAACCGGGCCAGATAGCCGGGCGTTCTCCGTGGTTGCAGCCTGTGCATGTTTCTGGGCCCAAGCATCTGATTGGCAAGGAACTGCCCGTGCGTATTGTTGAACGCCTGACCAACTCCCTGTCCGGCGTTTTAGAAGAGGAGTGTGTGTCCGCTTGAGTAGCACGCGTATTTCCGCCTCACCCCGCATGGCAGCAGAAATGCCCCATGCCTCTGCTACCCTACAGTTTGAAGATAACACCCTTCTGGCGCGCCTTGTGGGAGACCACGATAAGCACTTACGCTGCTTGGAAGAAGGTTTGGAAGTGGAGGTTGCCCGGCGCGGCAACCGCATTTCCATTCAAGGTGAGCCTGAACAAACAGCCCGCACGCGTGCGGTGCTTGGCGTGCTGTACCAAAAACTGGCAGCAGGCGAAAACGTGGATATCAGCAGCATAGAGGCCGCCATACGCATGTCCCGCCCGCCCCAAAACACCACCAGCATTCTCCCCAACGCGCCACAGACCGCCCCGGAATTGGAAGGGGATCTCCCCCTTATCCGTATGCGGCATGGCAATATCGAACCCCGCTCCCCCGGTCAGGCCGCATATATGAAAGCCCTGGCCAAAAAGGAACTGGTGTTTGGCATTGGCCCAGCAGGCACGGGCAAAACCTATCTGGCCGTGGCGCAGGCGGTGGCCATGTTGCAGGCTGGCTCCATTGATCGGATTATTCTTTCCCGCCCGGCTGTGGAAGCGGGTGAGCGGCTGGGTTTTCTACCCGGAGATATGAAAGACAAAATCGACCCCTACCTGCGCCCACTGTACGACGCCCTTTACGATATGCTGCCAGGGGATCAGGTCGTGCGCCGTATGGCTTCGGGGGATATTGAGGTGGCTCCGCTGGCCTTTATGCGCGGGCGCACGCTTTCTCATGCCTTTGTTATTCTGGATGAAGCCCAGAACACCACCATTGCACAGATGAAGATGTTTCTTACCCGCCTTGGCCCCGGCTCTCGCATGGTGATTACGGGCGATCTTACGCAGATTGATCTGCCAGCAGGCACCACCTCCGGCCTACGTGATGCCGTAGAAACGCTTGAAAACGTAAAAGGAATTACTATTTCCCGCTTTGATTCAACAGATGTGGTGCGGCATAAGCTAGTCGCCCGCATTATTGAAGCCTATGATGCAAAGGCGACGGCTGTAAGGGATCCCTCCCATAGCAAGGGCCGTCAGGAGAAAAATGGAACCGCCAAGTAGCCCCGCCCATATCCCTATGCAGGATATGGATGCCCCAGAAAAAAGCCTGCCTTTTCAGGCTGTTTTTTCCGATGAGCAGAACGAAGGCCCTGAAATCCTTATCCGGGATAGGCGCTGGCGCTCTTATGTGCATAACCCGGAACAGTTGGTATGGCGCGCCTTGGCCGCTTGCTCAGAATATGGCGGCCTGCCCGATACTGTTGTTTTGGCAACAGATCGGGAGGTGCGAGAACTGAATGGCCGCCACCGTGGCAAGCAGCGCCCGACCAATGTGCTAACATTTGAACCTCCGCCCGGCATTAACGGCGGAGACATTATTCTGGCGCTGGAAACCGTGGTGCGTGAAGCCCGCAAAGCTGGCAAACCTGTTGCAGACCATCTTGCGCATTTGGTCATCCACGGCAGCCTTCATCTGGCTGGGTATGACCACCACCATCCTGGTGAAGCGCGCGAAATGGAAATGCTGGAATCCCGCCTGCTTTCGCGGCTCAGGGTTCCCAACCCTTGGAAACCCCGATCATGAGCGAACACGATTCCTCTTCAGACAAGCAGGAAGCCAATAGTCGCGGCCTGTTTTCCTTTTTCCACCGCAAAAAACATCAGACAGACCTGCGCAGCTCCATTGCCGCGCTTGTGCAGCAGGCTGCGGATGAACCAGAAGACTCTGCAACAGGTGAAAAACCGGAGCTAGACAGGCAAGAACGCGCACTTATTGCCAACGTACTGCGCCTGCGCAACATTTCCGCCGATGATGTGATGGTACCACGCGCCGATATTGTGGCCATGCCGGTTTCCATCAGTCTGGACGAAGCATTGGCCATGATGCGGCGGGAAAACCATTCCCGCATGCCAGTTTATCGGGATCAGTTGGATGATATTGTAGGCATGATCCATGTGAAGGATCTGATTGCCTATGTTGGCACCAGCGAGGCCTTTAATCTGGAAGTGCTTTTGCGCCAGCCGCTGATGATTGCCCCCCAAATTCCGGTGCTGGATCTGCTGTTACAGATGCGCCAGCGCCAGACCCACATGGCGCTTGTGATTGATGAATACGGCGGCATTGATGGTTTGGTAACCATTGAAGATCTGATTGAAACCATTGTGGGTGACATTTCAGATGAGCATGATGAGCCTGCCATTGTCATGATCACCCCACGGCCTGATGGGTCTTTCGATATAGATGCACGCTGCCCGATTGAAGAGTTTGAAAAAACCATCGGCCCCATTCTGACCGAGAGTGAAAGAGAGGCCGAAATTGAAACCATTGGCGGGCTTGTGTTCCGCATGGCAGGGCATGTCCCTACCCGTGGTGAAGTGCTGACGCATGAAAATGGCTATCTCTTCCGCGTGCTAGATGCAGATGCCCGGCACATCCGCCGTGTGCGCGTGCGCAAGCTAACCGAACAGTCTGCAACACCTACTCTGGCTGAAACATCTGCTACTACGGATAAATCTGTGGGTTGACGGCAGAGCAAATCTGCCGTCATGCCTTTAACCGCTTATGATTTGCACCCATTAAGGGAGACCGGATTTCCATGTCTTTCACCCGCCGTTCCATTTTAGCTGCCGGAAGTCTGGCCGTTGCCTCCACTGCCCTGCGCGGTATCTCTTTAGCGGCAGATGCCACAGATACACGCTTCACCCCGCGTGAACTGGGCAACCCGAACGCCAAAATTGTTGTGGAAGAATGGTTCTCCCTTACCTGCATTCATTGTGCGCATTTTGCAGAAAACACCTTTCCGCAGGTGCAGAAAGAACTGATCGATACCGGGAAAATCCGCTACGTTTTTCATGATTTCCCCACAGATCAGCTCGCAACAGTTGCCGCCATGGTCGCCCGCACCCTGCCACCAGAACGGTATGAGCCTTTCTGCTCCTCCCTGCTTTCCAGCCTAGACCGCTGGGCCTACACCAAGGAAGGCAACCCAAAGGATGAGCTCAAGAAAATGGCCGCCTTTGCTGGTATGCCGGGCGATACGTTTGAAAAAGCCATTGCTGATCAACAACTCATGCAGTTCATTCTAAACCAGCAGACCGAAGCGCAGGACAAATTCCATTTTGATTCCACCCCCACTTTCCGCTTCAACAATAAAGAGCAGGTGTCCAGCGCGCTAACTTACGATGACTTTGCCAAGTATTTGGCAAAAGCCAGCTAAGCTTACGCATGCTCTCCTAAGCCCGCGCACCTTACCTGCATGACAGTTCGTTTTGTTCGTCTGCGCATTGTCGGATTCAAAAGCTTTGCGGATCCGGTAACGGTAGAAATCCTACCCGGGCTGACAGGTATTGTCGGCCCCAATGGGTGTGGCAAATCCAATGTGGTGGAAGCCCTGCGCTGGGTTATGGGCGAATCTTCTGCCCGTTCCCTCCGTGGGGGGGAAATGGATGACCTTATTTTTGCAGGCACCACAGGCCGCCCCGCCCGATCTTTAGCCGAAGTAACTGTTACGCTGGAAGGCACCAAGGGTTTTGGCCCTGCCGCCTTTGCAGATATGGACGAACTGCAAATTACCCGCCGGGCAGAACGCGGGTCTGGCAGTGATTACCGCATAAATGGTCGGCCCGTACGTGCGCGAGATGTGCAAACCCTATTTGCCGATCTGGCATCTGGCGCACGTTCTTCCGCCATGGTGAGCCAAGGCCGCGTGGCCATGCTGGTAGGCGCTCGGCCAGAAGAACGCCGTACCATTTTGGAAGAAGCCGCAGGCATTACCGGCCTGCACGCCCGCAGGCATGAAGCAGAACTCAAGCTGCGTGCCACAGAATCCAACCTGACACGCGCAGAAGACCGCCGCCAGCAACTCTCAGACAGGCTGGATGGGCTAGCCGAACAATCGCGCGATGCCAGCCGCTACCGAGAGCTTTCTGCTGCGTTACGAGAAGCCGAAACAGAACTTCTGGCCGTATTACATGCACGTGCCCGATTGGCTGTAGAACGCGCGATTGATAACGCCGCACGCGCCCGCAAAGCCCTAACCGAACATGAAGAAGCCGCGGAAAGCGCGGTGGTTGCCGAGTTTGAAGCCAATAAGGTTTTGCCCGGAACCAGAGAAAAAGCTGATGCAGCCCGCACCGCGCTGGAACGGTGCCGTGTGCTGGCCGAAGGCGTTGCACGGGAAGAAGAACGCGCCGCCACACAGGCCAATGATGCAGCAGAACGCCTAAAACAGCATGAAGCAGACGCAGACGCGGCCAAAACCCGGCTGGATGATGCCACTGCAACACTTGAACGCCTACAAGCTGAAAAAGCAGAAACAGAAGCCAACATTATCTCACTCCCTGCCCGTACGGCAGAGACAGAGGCAAAGCAACAGGCTCTTACAAAAGAACTGGCAGAAACAGAGCAGAAGCTCACCCAGTTAACCGCAGACCTGAACACCGCACGCGCCGCCCATGAACGTGCAGCAGAAAATCTAACAACCGCACAAAATCACCATGCCCGTATTGCGGCTGCATACACCGCATTACAGGCAGAATTGACATTACTAGAGCAGCAACTGCCGGATTCTGAGGCCATTCAAGCAACACAAAAATCTGTCGAAGAAGCCCAAACCGCTTTTCAGAATGCCAAAACCACATTGGATGCGGCGGAGCGCACGCGATCTGAATGCAATGTGGCGCTTTCCGTTGCGCGCAATAATGCACAAGCAGCAGAACAAGCGCTCACCGAACTGCGGCGCACTCTGGAACAAGCACGCTCTCGGCTGGATTCTCTCAAGGCTGATCTCGCCCAAGCGGAAAAACGTCATGCCGATACGCTGGCCGCTTTGGTTGAAGAAAGCATCCGAACCCAGCTTAAGCAGGAAACCGAATCTGCCTTTCAAGCCGTGCACGCTGCCCGTGAAGCGCTGGAAAAAGCTGAAACAGAACGGCTAACCACCAATACAGCCCTAACTGATGCCAGCCGCGCCGCGCAGGAAGCTGAAGCCCAGCGCCGCAATGCAGAAAACAACCTGCGGGCTGCCGAATCCTCTTTCAAACGCGCAACGCAGGAAGCCCAAACCCTTACGCAAGCGCTGGAAAAGGCACAGGCAGACGCCCCGCCTGAAGATGCGCTCAAGCAAGCGCGGGAACAACGCGCCACACAAGAACAGGCCCTGCAAACAATTGTGCAGGCGCTTGAAACAACAGAGCACAACCTGCAACACCATCGGCAGGAACAAACACAAACTCAGCAACAGCTTACCACTCTGCAAGCCGAACTCACCCGCCTGCGTGCGCAAGCTGAAGGCTTGGCCGAAGCACTGGGGAATGAGAAAGAAGCCTCGGCTGAGCCCATATCCGCTCAGATCACCGTTCCCGAGGAATACGAAGTTGCGCTGGCTGTAGCGCTTACAGATGGGTTGGACGCCCCCGCGGCAGACAATGCCCCGCGCGGCTGGCATTTGCTAAAAGATGCCGCTACCGCACCTCTGCCCGGCAAAGCTGTTGCGCTTAAATCCGTTATTACGGCACCGCCAGAACTGAACAGAGTGCTGGCATATACTGGCGTTTTACCCGATGGCACAGATGGTACCAGCTTGCAGGCACAACTTTTGCCGGGGCAATGCTTGGTTTCTCGCGCCGGAGATTTATGGCGGTGGGATGGTTTTTACACCCGCGCGGGTGAACCCGATTCTTCTGCCCGCAGGCTGGCCCAACGCCGTATTCTGCGCGAAACCTCAGCCCGCATTGCGGAAATGGAACAGCATGTTCCGCAAACTGAGCAAAAAGCTGTAGCCGCCCGCGCCAATGTACAGGCCGGGGAAAAGCTAGCGCAGGAACAGCGCATAGAACGCAGCAAGCTAGAACAAAACCTGCAAAAAGCCCGTACGCAGGAATCTGATCTGGAACGCCAGCACACATCGTTCCGGGCACGGTTAGATGCGCTGCGTCCGCAGCAGGAACGCGCGCTTGCCGCCAAAACAGAAGCCGAATCTGCCTTGGCAACGGCCACAGCAGCACAACAGAATCTGCCCCCCGCTCAAAGCTTTCAACAAGCCCTCGCCACCGCGCGGGAACAACATGCAGCCGCACAAAAAGCGGAGCAGGACTGCCGCACAGCCCTTAAACTGGCAGAACAGACCTTCCAACGTGCGCAGCAAAAGCAGACCCAAACAGAAAACCAGCACACAGCCGCCACAACGCGGCTGGAAACACTGGCGCCAGAACGCCTCCGCCTCCGCCAGAATCTGGAAGCCGAAGAAGCCAACGTTCTTGAACTTGAGCAGCGGTTAACATCTGCCCAAACAGAAAACGCCACAGCGGTGGCCCTGAAAGACGCACAAAACAATCTGGAACAGGCGCAACAGGCCTTTCAAACAGCCACATCCACCTTTGCCCAAGCCGAAAAAGCTGCTCAAGACACCATCCAACAGCAGCAAAAAATACAGGAGCAGGCCCTTACGCTGCGCAGCCGAATTGCCGCCCTAACCCCTCGGCTAAAAGAATTGCAGCAAGAACAGCAGGACTCCCAAGATAAACTCACAGCCGCCACACAAACGGAAGCCCAAACAGCCGCAGATCTGCCACAGGATGCCGAGGAAACACTCGCCCAGTTGCACACACAACGCGCGGCTCTTACCAGTCAGCTAGAAGCAACGCGTGAACTGCGCGCCACCCTTCAGGCCGAATCCTCAACGCTGGAAACACGCCTGACATCTCTTGTGGCCGCAGCAGAAGAATGGGGCCAACGCGCCACCACAGCGCGCACAGAAGCCGAGAACGCAGCCCAACGCGTGAAGACAGCACGTAATGAGCACACCAAGGTTTCAGAACTTCCGGCCGAAGCGCAACGCCAGAAACAGCAAACCCTTTCAGCACTGGAAGAAGCCGAAGCAGCCTATGCACAGGCAGATAAAATACGCGCTGAAGCCGAAGCTGCATTAAACGCCGCCAATGAACAACGCCGCCGTACAGAATCTGAGCTGAACACTGCGCGTGAAAACCTGCTGAAAGCCGATGCTAAAAGTGAGCAGGCACAGGCTATTCTGGATCAACTTTTGGCCGATACCCCTGCCCCGCCGCGTCAACCCACGGGGGATCTGACAGAAGCGGCTGAAAGCTCCCTACGCCGCAAAATCTCTCGCCTCACGCGTGAACGCGAGGATATGGGGCCAGTCAACCTGCGTGCAGAAATTGAAGCCGAAGAGGCATCTACCCAAGCGCGCACACTGGCAGATGAGATTGCAGATCTAGAAGCCGCCATTAGCCGCTTGCGTGGTTCCATCGGCACACTAAATAAAGAAGGACGTGAACGGCTGATGGCCGTGTTTACGCAGGTGGATCACCACTTCCAGTCCTTGTTCACCCGCATGTTTGGCGGTGGGCGTGCGCATCTGGGGCTTGTGGGCAGTGATGATCCGCTGGAAGCAGGGCTGGAAATTTACGCCCAGCCACCGGGTAAAAAGCTTGCTACACTTTCCCTTCTCTCTGGGGGTGAACAAGCTTTAACCGCATTGTCATTGATTTTCGCGGTTTTCCGCTGTAACCCTGCACCAGTATGCGTTCTTGACGAAGTGGACGCACCGCTGGATGATGCCAATGTAGGCCGGTTTAGCGCCCTACTTGGTGATATGGTAACCGAAGCGGGAACCCGTTTTCTGGTGGTAACCCACCATCAGTTAACTATGGCCCATATGGATCACCTGTTTGGTGTCACCATGCAGGAGCGAGGCGTAAGCCGCGTGCTTTCAGTTGATCTGGCACGGGCTGCTTCCATGGCTGGCCAGAATGATAAGGAAGAACCGAATGTCGCATCCTGAAAAGGCGGCTGACATCTCTGTGCAACAGAGCAGCAAGTCTTCTCGTGGCTGCTTTAAAAAGATCGCTCTGGCTGTTGGGCTGTGCGTAGCCGTGGGCACAACACTGGTTGTGCAACACTCCAAGGCCTATGGCATTATGGCGCGCATCCATCATGGGCTGATTGTTTGCACACCGGGTACAGGGCTTGTAACCACCCCGGTTTCCACCTCCTCACCTCATAATGGCGTGCCCTCCATGCTACGGTTGGAACTTGCCAATGGGCCGGATGGCCGGATTATGGTGGAACCCGGCTCTAATGAGCTAGAAGGCGTGCTGGCCTCTGCCCACCACTCCAACACACTGCTGATGCTGGATATCAACAGCGCCAGTGCCGATAATGTGGTAAAGCTGGTACGCAAAACCCGGATGCGGGATAGGGTTATTCTGGTGCCTTCAGATCATAAGGACACAGAAACCGTTCTGCATGCCGATTCCAAAATTATGGTGGCCATTCCCGTGCATTCCGAGCGCGATGCCTATGCTGCCCACAAACTGGCAGGCCACCATCCTTATGCCGCCTACCTTTCGCCTTCTGCCGCACCATATTTGTTTGCCCTGACACACCGCGATGCCGAAGCTATTATTACGGATAATCCGGACACACCCAAAAGCTCCACCAGTGAGTTTCTGGCTGAACGCCCTGTGGATATCATGATTACTCAACAGCCCACACAAATGGCTGATACAACCACCAATAAAAGCTAAGCGTAAAAAAGGCTTCTTCCCACCTCTGTTAAAGATGCAGGAAGAAGCCAGAAAAAAGAGGTAGAAAACCTACCTCTTCTTCTTTTTACGCAGGCATCATGGTGCCTGTTTCAATAAACCGCTGATGCCAGGAAAGGGCTTCCGTCAGCAAGTGTGGTGTATGCTTGCCAAAGGAGTTCTTGAGCGCACGGTCAAAGTAATCCTGCAACATGGGCCGGTAATCTGGGTGTGCGCACTTAGAAATAATTTCACGCGCACGCTGCACGGGTGAAAGCCCACGCAAATCTGCCAGACCCTGCTCGGTTACAAAGATCTGCGCATCCTGCATGATGTGATCCACATGCGCAGCCATAGGCACAATGGCAGAAATCTTGCCACCTTTGGCCGTGGAGGGAGACAGGAAGATGGATAGATAGGAACTGCGGGCAAAATCTCCCGAACCCCCAATACCATTCATCATCTTGGAACCCATCACGCGGGTAGAATTTACGTTGCCGTAAATATCTGCCTCAATCATGCCGTTCATGGCAATACAGCCTAAACGGCGGATAATGCCGGGGCTGTTGCTCACATCCTGCTGGCGCAGAATGATCTTGCTCCGGAAGAAATCCATACGGTTATTGATTTCTTCCGCCGCTTCCGGGCTGAGTGAGAAAGATGTGGCAGAGGCAATACGCATACGGCCAGAATCCAGCATAGCCAACATGCCATCCTGAATGACCTCACTATACCCGACCAAATTTTCAAACGGGCCTTCCTTCAGCCCTTCCAGCACGGCATTGGCCACATTGCCCACGCCAGACTGAAGCGGCAGAAGTGATGGCGGCAGCCGGTTCTGTTTGACTTCATGCCCAAAGAAATCAAGCAGGTAGCCTGCAATAGCCTTGGCTGTTTCATCCGGCGCAGCAAATGGGGCGTTTCTGTCCCTATCATTCGTGCGCACAATGGCAGCAATTTTGTCTGGGTTTACACGTAAAACCGTACCACCCACGCGCTGGTCTGCCCGTACAATCGGCACAATATCACGCGTTGGCGCACCGCTTACGTTGCCATCCCAGATATCATGAATGCCTTCCAGCGCCGGATTCTGCCATTCATTCACTTCAATAATGACTTTGTCAGCCAGATTGAGGAATGTCTGGGAGTTGCCGACAGAAGATGTAGGCACAATACCGCCATCTTCCGTAATGGCTGTAGCTTCCACCAGAGCAATGTTGAACTTGCCGTAATTGCCCTGAATGGCGCGGCCAGCTACCTGCCCCAGATGGTTATCAAAATATTCTGTCTCACCCGAATTAATACGGTTGCGCATGGTGGCATCCGTATTGAATGGTGAGCGGAAATAAACCCCGTTGGCCTTTGCCAGTTCACCATCCAACTGTGGGCCGGTAGAGGCACCCGTAATCAGGCTGATCTGGTATTTCTCACCCCGATCATGCGCAGCCTCCATTCGGCGGGCCAGCGCCTTGGGTACTTCCTTGGGGTAGCCTGCACCAGTAAAGCCACTGGTGCCCACCACATCACCGTGTTTAATCAACTCGGATGCGGTTTCTGCCGGACATACTTTACTGCGCAGCGCGACGTTCCGAATGCGCTCTGTCATGAGAGGGCTTCCTGTTCTTTTTCAAGCTGTTCCGAATTCCCGAAAGCACAGACCACCAAGAAGGCGCGGCTGCAACTGTTTGAAGCCGTTCCAGCACATTCTTCTACCTGTGGCATGTTATCCTTCCGTTTCAGGCTGTTTTCAAAAACCCGATTGCCCGTATAACGTAAGCGCAAACAGATCGTGCTGGCGCGTCACATACTTGTGCACGATCTGGGGGCAAATGAAAAAAAACTTGCTGTTCCAGTTCCTGTTTGATCTCGAAAAGCCTACATGGAAGTAAGGAAATAACGGATTAAAACACCATGCTTGAACTGCTTCCCCCTGACGGAAACGTGAAAGATACAATGCGAAACGGACTCCGCATTGTGGGGGACGTGCATGGAGATCTGGACGCTTTCCGCCATGCTGTTGCCACAGACCGCTTTGTGATTCAGCTAGGTGATCTTGTAGATTACGGGCCAGACAGCGCAGGTGTATTGCGGCTGATGTTGCAGGTTATGCACGAAAAACGGGGGCTGTTTTTAATTGGCAACCATGATCGCAAACTTGGCCGCGCCCTTATGGGTAAGCGTTTGCGCTCTACCCCTCATTTAGAAGAAACACTGGCACAGCTTTATCAGCCAGAAAATACCGATGTCTTGCATGCCCTTTTGCCCGTGCTGGAAAACGCCCCGGCATGGCTGGTGATGGGCCAGACCGTTTTTGTGCACGGCGCGTTTGACCCACGCATGCTGATGGAACCACCTCCGCCGCCATTAGGCCGCGTTACCTATCTGCTTTCTCGCGCTTTGTTTGGAGAAACAACAAACCGCATGCAGCCAGATGGATACCCCGAACGCACACTAAATTGGGTAAACACCATTCCCGCAGGGTACACCATTTATTGCGGGCATGATCAGCGCTCCACCAATGGCTGCCCGCTGGCCATTCCGGGCCGTTCTGGCGGTCAGGCCATTTTTGTAGATACGGGCGCTGGCAAAGGGGGACATCTGGCATGGCTAGACCTGCCCCCACCTTTTGTGGAAAAAGCCTGAGCAGACTTTACCAACCACAGCGCATTTTACAGGCGCTGGTGCATATTCTGACAGAACCGGAACAGCATGACCGTGACAGACGACCAGTCCATCTCCCCCACTCAGGCCCTTCAGGACCTGCGCTGCAGCATAGACAACATCGATTCCGCCTTGGTTTCCATGCTGGCTGAACGCTTCCGTTGCACCAAGGCTGTGGGGGCACTTAAAGCACGCTACAACATGCCACCAGCAGACCCAGCGCGTGAGGCCCAGCAGATTGCCCGCCTGCGCAAACTGGCAGAAGATGCGCATCTGGATCCGGATTTTGCTGAAAAGTTCCTGAACTTCATTATCCATGAAGTTATCCGGCACCATGAGGCCATCGCACGGCAAACAGCCGAAGCCCCCAAGGCATAAGGCCTACGCATGCGCCGCCTTGTTCTGCTTCGCCATGCTGAATCAGCTTCCGCCCCGTTAGGAGATTTCAGCCCTGAAGCTGATATGAACCGTCCCCTTACACCTGCGGGGCAAGAGGCGGCACGGCGTTGCGGGCATTGGCTGGCAGCGCACAGCATTGTTCCTGATAGTATTATATGCAGCCCGGCCTTACGCACACGGCAGACATTGGCTGGGGCAGTTATGGCTCTCCCGCCCACTCTCCCTCCGCCGGATTATTGTGCGGATATTTACGAAGCCACGCCCGAGGCTTTGTTGGCACACATTCAGCAGGTGCCTGATACAGCCCTTACCGTGCTGATGGTGGGGCATAATCCGGGTATTTCCTTATTAGCCCACCACTTAGGCTCAGGACCTATTAATTTATTGAACTGAGCGAGACGTTGTGATTCACAGGCTTACCAATGGAGGTGAGGCTGTGAGTGAGTTGTT
>NZ_VHON01000057.1:0-2379 GCF_008690365.1 Acetobacter sp. DmW_136 | reverse complement strand
GCTTCTGAAAGGCCACATCAACAGGCCTTACAGAAGACCGCACACGATCACACGTCAATATGGGTCAGAAAACTCTTGCATAACGGACGGCAACCATATGTGGACGGCTCCCCCTTGCAAGGGGCTAGGCAAGAAAATGATCGGATCTTTGCTTCCATATGTCCGGCCTGTTGATGCGGCCATAGGGTCGCTGGCCAAGATGGCTTCCGCAGCGTGAGCCCCAAACACAGAAGCGGTCTTTGATGACCACTGGTTGCCACGGGTTTTCTCACGCCATGGATCGATCGATCACACCATCTGCTCTATTACTTGCAAGCAACGACCTCAGCTCGGCACGAGAGCGTCAAATGTCAGCGCATCGTGCCAGGCTAAGCTCAAACAGCAGCTGCGCCGGGTTGCTGCAGAAGGCGCTTATAGTGTTCGCCGCTGACCATCAGTTTCCAGGCAATCCGCGCAATCTTATTGGCAAGGGCCACCGCTGCGAGTTTCGGTTTTTTGCGCTCCAGCAATTCACGTAACCAAGATGAGGCATTCTTCCCATTGGTCCGCCGGGCATGCGACACGACTGCGGTCGCGCCAACCACCAGCGTGCTTCGCAAGACCTCATCGCCAGCGCGTGTGATTCTGCCAAGCCTTGTTTTTCCACCGGTTGAGTGATCCCTGGGCGTCAATCCGATCCAGGCCGCAAAGGCTCGACCCGATTTGAACAGATGCGGATCAGGCGTTTTCATCATCAGCAGCGCTGCGCCGATCGGGCCAACGCCCGGAATTTTCGCAAGACGCTGACTGCATTCGTTGGCGCGGTGCCATGCCATCACCTTGCCCTCAAGCTGTTCGATTTCACCTTGCAATTCAGCATATTCCTTTGCGTGAAGGGCAAACAACTCGCGCGTCAATGTGGGCAGGCTTTCGTCCGCAGCGATCCGATCAAGGAGTGCCTCAATCCGGCACATGCCTTTGGGCGCCGTGATCCCAAACTCGGCAGCATATCCCCGGATCGTATTGGCGAGCTGTGTGCGGTTCCGGATAAGTCGTGCCCGCATTCCAATCAGCATCAACGCTGCCTGCTCTTCCTCGCTCTTGAGCGGGACGAACCGCATTGTAGGCCGACTCATCGCTTCACAGAGGGCTTCCGCGTCGGCGGCATCGTTTTTCCCGCGCTTGACATAAGGCTTCACGAGCTGCGGCGCGATCAGCTTCACTGTGTGTCCCAGACACGAGAGCACCCGCCCCCAGTAATGGGAGGCGCCACAGGCCTCAATCGCGATTTCAATCGGGGGCAGTTTCTCAAAAAACTTTACCATCTCCCGGCGGGATAGCTTCCTGCGCAAAACAGGCTGCTCCTTCGCGTTTACACCGTGCAATTGGAAAACACTTTTTGACGTGTCCATGCCAATACGGATAATTTGTTCCATGGGTGGCCTCCTCTGTGAATTCTGCAACGACTTCACCTTGGCACATCGCGATGCCGTTGGGAGCCGTCCACCCCATCACAGAAGCCGCTATTGATTTTTCTCCCCTGTTCCGTTCAAGCATGGGGATTGATAGAATTCTGAGAAATCTCGATCCTTCCAACAAGATTTCGATAGCCAATAACTGGCCTCCTTATGATATCGTCAAGACTGGTGAAGATAATTACCGGATTGATATGGCTATCGCTGGCTTTGCCGAGAATGATCTCATGATCACGCAGGAACATAATATCCTTGTTGTGAGAGGACAAAAAATATCGGTGCAGCAAGGTTCTGCTGAATATCCCCATCGAGGCATTGCGGGCCGGGAATTTGAACATTGCTTCGATCTGGTCGAGCATATGAAGGTGGTCGAAGCGCGCTTCGAAAACGGACTTTTATCCATTATTATAAAACGCGAGTTACCAGAAGCGATGAAACCTCGTCGTATTGCGATTACCTCGTCCATTGAGCGTGCGGACAGAGCCTTGCCGCGGCTTGAAGCTCCCAAAGAAGCTGTCTAATGACGTAACGAAAGTCCCTCCTTGGTTATCCATTTGACCGAGGAAGATCCTCGAAAGGTCATAAGCATGAAAGGAACGAAAAGATTTTTTTTCGAGTGCTATTTTGGTTGGCCTGTTATTGGGACAACCAACTGCATACGCAGGCGTATGTTGCACCGAAAACTCAGACAACGCTCGATACGAAAATGGCACACTCAGCGTCCAACCACCCAAAAACCACGCCGGGCACGCATTACGCGGATGGCACGGGTGACATGCTGATCGATCGACTGAACGAAAGCCAGTTGGACCAGAACTATAAGGGGTCAGCCTATTATCTAGGCTCAGGACTCATTCTTTGAGGTAGAAGATGAAGCTTGCTGCGATGTGGATAGCGGACATGAAAGTGTGTGCGCAGCGGTCAT
>NZ_VHON01000056.1:0-13414 GCF_008690365.1 Acetobacter sp. DmW_136 | reverse complement strand
TGTTTTGCCCTTGGATGAACTGACACAGAGCGGAATGGGTATTCTTTCTCTGAATATCCGAGCTGCTGGCCCCTATCTGGAACAGAACACAAAAGCTGTTTTGGAAAACAGACGTTCTGCCTAATCCGAATACTTCCCTCCATTTTTTGATGGAGGGAGTTTTTTACAAATATCCGATGTGTTTTCACATCGGATATTTGTATTCATAGCTTCATGAACGAAGTTTCATCAAACCATTCTACTTCAATCCCAGTTTTACACGAGCCTGATAGTATCTTGTTTGATTTCAATCAGGGTACCCGTATTGTTCTGCCTGCACGTACAGAAGGAAAATGGTGACTTGCGCCAGGGCCAACATGGCACCGAAAAGCATCTGACCATTATCTTTGAAGGCGATAAAGTCTGGCACCACTCCATGAATAGTTCTGCGGTGAAGGCTAAAAGCGGCCTGTTCTAAGCAGCCCATTTTTTCTTTAGTGACCCTGTATGCAGCTCTAAGCATGCAGGTGGATACGCTTCGTGCTGCATCAATTAACTCTTGACGAAGCCACACCAAAGTGAACCGCTGCCGCACAACGGGTTATGGCAGAGGCAACAGCCGCAATCGTTCGGCGACGAAGGCCAGCAGACAAGGTTCGGGTCATACGGGCCAGCTTCCATGCCAGTACAAAGCATGAATCAGATTTCGACCAATATGGGAATCTTAAAATGAGCCCGTTAGATCGGATTGTGCTCTAATTTCTTCCCGTTCGATTTATATAGATGCAGCCTGATGACGATTACCATCATGATTGGTGATAAACATCAGAGTCACTGAGGCAGGCGCATCCTGTCGATGCCAAGTCTTTCCCGGAACAACCAGAACGTCTCCCTTTTTTGCAGTAGAACTGATCTCGCCCTGTTCTGTTCGAAGTGTTAGCGTTGTCTCTCCTTCGACCACGAGAAGAAATTCATCATTTGGATGTTCCTCCCATGGCGTAGAGCCTTTGAAGCGCAGAAGTCCGACGTCATGTGCTCCAAACGGGAAAAGCATTTTGAGCCCGTTTGTGGGCACTGTTTCCGTTTCCCTGCCAATATCAATAGTCGATAGGTCCGCAGCTTCTTTGGAAAGATTAAAGATTGTCATGAGCGTCTCAATTGTCTGAAGGATTGTTTGGAAGGCTCAGTATCATCATACAGGCCTGCAAGTTTTCTGGCTGCCGTTACCACAAGCAGCAGCGTGAACGCGCCAGCGATCCAGGTTGTCAGAAACGTCCTATTGTATCCGATGACGGATGCCAGAGGCGCGATCGACATACCTGCGAGGACATTCGCTAGGCTTTCTCCACATTGAAGAAAGCTGTAATCCATCCCCGGCCTTTCTTCTGAAGACCAGTTCATTAGCATCGCCCAGACGGAAACGTAAAACCCTCCATCAAGGAAGTTTTCTATGCCAAGGCCCGCGTAGAGTAGCATTGGCGTTGCCATCCCCCTTGTTTGTAGACACACCAACGTTCCAAGGAGCAGGGTGGACGGCCAGATGAGCAATGTAACTGCACGGTAGCAGCCCAAAAACCTGACTGCCGGGAAACCGATAAATGCGCCACCGAGTGCACCACAGATGATGTTGGACATCTGAAGTGTTCCGGCAAAACCCAGACTGAAAGATTGATCCATCACCCAAGGCTGGAGCAACATTGCGAGCGCTGAACTCGCAAATTTGAAGCTAATCGCTATCAGGAGCGCCCAACGAAACCCCGGTTGCCGGAAAAGATCTATAAGGCGGGAAGGCTTCTGAAATTCCCTGTCAGGCTCAATGCTTTCTCTTAAGGGCAAAAGTGCCAGCCACAGGATAAAGAGTTCACACGCCATACCCCACATTGCACCGAACCAGCCAAGCCGCTCGTAGATGAAGAGTGATCCTGCACCACCAACCACCATGCCCAGAAGAAATGAAATAACCTGTAAGGCATTGGCCAGTCCTGCATTCCGTCCCTTCATATGCGAGACGGCGCACGCATTCGTAAAAATGTCCTGCGTGGCAAAAATTGTGTTCAGAAGCAGAATGCCTGACAGAGCTAATAGGAAATGATGGTTAGGTGAGGTAAATCCCAAAAGCAGGCAGATACCAACGGCAGACATATGCGTCCATAAGGCGAGGGCTCCATAGCCCCATCGTTTGCCGGCATTGTCAGCGATGCCTGACCAGAAGCATTTCAGCGCCCATGGTAGAAATACCAGTCCTGTCAGGCCGATTTCCTGCAATGACGTTCCGCTATGACGCAAAATGGTCGAAAATGCATTGAAGGCTAGTCCCGCAGGGATACCCTGCGAGCCATACATGAGCCCGATTGCCAGAAGCCGTTTAAGGAGTGTTGTTCTGGTCTCAACGTGATCATTCCGATAGGAATGGGATGCAGCCTCCATGTCAGAAATTGACTCCGACACGAAAGCCCAACTGACGTGGATTGGCCGCCACAACATCTCCGCCCGACAGACCGCGTGTAAAATAACTCGAATTGGTCAGGTTGTGTCCGTAAAGTGCGACAGTCCAGTGTTTCCAGCGCTTCTCAATCTGCGCATCCACAAGGACGTAGGGTGCATTCCGAATACTACTGCTGGGATAGAGAGTTGTTCGTCCGCGCCGGACAACGCTGGCGTTAACAGCCCATCCCGGAACAGGATGCCATTCGGCCGAAAAACCGAAATTGCTTCGCGGAGTGCCAGCCATCTGCTTGCCGCTGTAATCTGCCCCCCCAAAAACGAAGCGATCATATGCGGCGTATGTCAGCCCCAGGAACGCGTTAAGCTGAAGTGTATCGAGTGGCTTCCAATGTGCGGTGGCTTCCATCCCCCGAGAGTGGGCGGTGCCGGCCGTCCCGATAAGAGATTCTCCCGCGCCATTCGTTGCAGAGACTTGAAGATTTGAAAGGAAATTGGCAAATCCGGTTGCTTCTACGGACCATCGACCTGTGATATCTCCGAGACGATAGCCTACTTCCAGATTATTGCCATAACTGGAAGCGTAAGGCACCGAAACCGTACTGCTATAGGAACCGTATGGGCTGTAATTGGGTGGCAGAAAGGAGCGGGAGTAACTTAGCCAGCCGAACTGGCTTAATTTACCAGAAGGCTGTGGATTGTACTCGAGTTTCAGCCCAGGAAGGGGAGCAGTTTTAGAGAGTGTTTGGCGTGGAAGGCTTTCCTCCATGCTATAAGCATAAGGCGTGTCTCCGCTCATGGTGCTTGTCCAGTTGCTGAGCGAGCTATCAACATGTTCGATGCGCAGCGATGGCACGAGGCGCCAGCTTTCCGAGAAATGCCACCCTAGCTCCCCCATAAAGGCAACATTGGCTGTTCCTAATGTCGCAGTTGTGCGGCTGGCATAGTAGGGTGACATATCAAAATCGTAGGGAGCCCAACGTTTGACCTGCTGCCCGTAAATCCCTCCTTTCCAGTCCAGTGTTCCTGAACTCCCGGACAGCATGACAGAACCGCCGATCTGGCGTGTTGGGAGCGTGAAGCCAGAATTGGCGGAAAAGACGGAGTAGGGGTTGCTATAACGCCAGTCGGTAGAGGCTCCTCCGAACGTAACGTCCAGAATCATATGCTGACTGAAGCGCCGGTGATATTGAGCTGAACCAATGAGGTATTCTGTATCATTTACGCCTTCCGACGTATTGTAAGAGACATGGTTCCGGGCATGTTGTGGCGTTTCGAAGAAGTCATTACCGCCGTGGTTCAGCATATGATGCAGGCTGAAGCGCCATTCTCCTCCGGCACTGTCCTTGTGTAGCAGTTTGATGCGGCCGAACCATCCATGCCAGCCCCCCGTATCGCTGCGGTTCAGGGCACGATTGTGGATGTAGCCGTCAGCGGTTTCTCCACCGACGGACAGACGGAGACTGGTGGAGGCATTAATCGGCAGATCGCCCGAAAATGTTGCTCTTTTTCGGTTTCCCGTTCCGTATTCGAAGTCCATCGACCCACTCAGACGGTTTCCAGGGTCTCTCGACTGCGCAGAAACCATGCCTCCAAATGCGTTGATCCCTTGCGTTAACTGCGGACCGCGCATGACATCCACATTACTGAAATCAAACATCTGCCCCATGGCAAAGCTGGGAACAGGTATGCCGTCGATCAGGACGGGCGTGTAAAGAACCGGTCCTTCATCTTCCGTGCCACCAAGCCCTCGTACCATCAGAACAGGATTGTTGGGTGTTGTATTGGTGAATGACAGGTTTGGGACACGTTCGGCGATGTCGCCCAAAGTCTGCATTCTGTATGCCTGCATGTCCTGTGCAGACACATGCGTTGTGCTCGTTGGGTTCACGAAAGCAGCGCGTTTGCCCCTGACCGTAATGGCTTCTTTCGAAGAGATGCAGGACGTTCCCGCACTATCTCCCGGTTTATGAATGCATTTTACAGATGGTGTTGCAGCAGCCCATCCGCAGACGGGTAAAGCCGTCAGAGCCGTACAGACAAACGCCATTGAGCTGACGCTCCGCAGACGGGCGCCAGTCCTGAGCCATGGAAGAGAGAGGTTTTCTTTCATAAGTCGTGATGATAATAATTCTTATTATCTCCGCTACCCGGATCAGTCTCTTTACCCCGATCGGACAGGAAAATCCGTGCTGTGATGGCAAAAGTCAGTTCAACTCAGGTTCATCAATCCCACCCGAACCGCATTGCTGGTACATCCTTGCTGTATCCGCATTCACGTGGCTTTCCCGGAGGTCTGCTCACAAGCGGATTTGTGGCCGCTCAAGCGAGTGAGTTGAGCGGATATTTTGATGAGCCAGGCCTGACCACCCGTTGCACAGTTATCCTGTCTGGATCATGCAGCATGAAAGCTGGCGGTCAGATTCACCATTTTGAGACATGTGATCTTATTCTGGCGCGTACATCTCGTGAAACTTTTACATTTGAAAACAGTGCGGAATTTTCCGCCCTAGAAATCCACGTGCCGCCACTACTCCTCGGCGAAATGAACATTGACTCTCTTCCCGGTATTCAGGTTCGATCGCTGAAGCTTCAGGATCCAGCCATAAAAACGGCAAGACGGCTTCTTGGTTATTTACGAATGGCCAATCCCTCTGGTTTGCAGGTTGCGAGACCAAATGAGCTGATAGGCTATGGGCTGGCGATGACCACGTTGGGCTATGCCTTTGCATCGTGTGAAACAAAGCGCTTGCAGTTAAATGGGAAAAAAGCAGTATGTCTCGAAACTGCCCGGCAGACTTTGCTTAAACATTTCGACCGCGCCCCAACAATTTTACAACTGGCGACTCTGTGTGATCTCAGTCCCACACGATTTAAGGAACTGTTTCGTCAGCAGTTCGGTTGCGCACCCTACACACTGTATCAAGCCCATCGTATGGAACGCGCCCGTTCTTTATTGCGAGAGAAAAACGTGACGGAAACGGCTATGGAACTTGGGTATAGTAACGTGAGCCATTTCAGTGCTGCTTTTCAGCGGCAATTTGGATATACTCCAAGCAAGTGGCAGCGTCTCATACTGTGAAAATATCCACGTTTGATGATCCTGAATTTCGTATATTCTGTTGGTCTGTATAGTCTGTTTTCGGGAAGCTAAGAAACGTTCTTTTATGTTTCTGATGAAGGCGTAAGTAGTCTGTCTAGTTGCTATGCGCTAAGCGAGCCGTTCGAGTTTCCCGAAAGCAGATGCCCGGCAATAGTTCTTGTTATCTGCGTCCGCAAACCCGACCGTTCTGAAACCTGCGACATTGTAGTGAGAGATGTTAGTACACATCAGGCTGATTGGTAGGAAAATGGAAAACTTGTTATAAAATATATTGATAGCACAAGAGGGTTTCATTTTACCGTATACGAATATCAATAGTCGCATGGGCGTTTTGTGTATCCGCAAGCGTGATGTGGGCAAAGCCAGGAGCATCGGGCGTCCATGATGGTTGCGCACCGGGCGGCACATCCAGCGGAATACCATTGATGTACCAATGATAAGGCGGGTGGCCGCCTGAGCCTTCCAGTCCGATGGGAAGCATCGTGCCCTGGGAAGAGCGGCTTTCAATTTCGGAATGATTGCGCGGAAAGATGATCTGCGGTGCCTGCCGTTGTTGCAGAGTGCGCAGAGCAGGTGACAGAATTGCAACAGCACGATGAGGTTGGGCACTGGCTGGCGGGGCTGATGCATGTGGGGGCGAAGAAAGCAGAGAGAGAAGAACTGCCAGCACTGGCCCTGCCGTATCCCGTCCTGTTAGCTCAGGAGAGGCAGTACCGTCCGGGCGTCCAGCCCAGACACCAACTGTTGCCTGAGGCGTGGAGGCCATCGCCCATCCGTCACGATTGCCATAGGATGTGCCTGTCTTGAAGGCAACACTCTCCCATGATGCTACGCCAGATGGTGGAGCTGTGCCCCGCAGGATTGTACGAATGTCGGCATTTGCTCTGCTGGACAGCAGGACTGTCTCGGGTGCAGGGGGCGCTGATTTTAGACCTGTCGGTTCACGATGCAGGGGGGCGACACGACCATCATGATCGAGTGCCGCGTACAGCATTGTCAGGTCATGGAGTGAGATGCCTGCTCCCCCAAGAACGATTGCGAGGCTCGGTGCGCTTTGTGTGCCATCCGGGTTTTTGGGCAGTCGCAACCGCACACCGCAGGTGGAGAGGCGGTTCATGAACCGGGAGGGGCCAACACGCTCCAGTGCCTGAATGGCAGGCACATTGAGTGAAAGTTGAAGGGCTTCACTCACAGTCGTTTCACCGCGGAAAGTATGGTCAAAATCTTTGGGGGCATAGCCGCCAATGGCAAGTCGGCTATCGCGCACACGTGTGTGGGGTGTCATCCAGCCTGTTTCGAATGCCATGCCATAGACAAACGGCTTGAGTGTGGAGCCGGGGGAACGGGGCGCCAAAACAGCATCTATCGCATTGCCCGGAGCCTTATGCTCGGCCCCTCCGACCCATGCAACGATCTGCCGTTCATGATCGACAATCAGTGCTGCAAATGTTCCACGCAGCGGGGGTGGGTGGCTGGCAAGCGCCTGTCGTACGTTGCGCTGAAGCCTTGCATCAAGCGTTGTCACCACCACGCCGTTGCGCCCTGCGCTGAGAAAATGACCGGTGAGTTCAGGAGCATCATGCGGTACGCCGCGTATGTCTGGTGTTGGCCATACAACAGGCCGTAATGAAGTGGCGTGTTGCAGTGTGTGGCGCGCAGCGTTTAGCAAGGCGTCAGGATGGCGGTCTGGGCGGAGTGCGGCGGGCCGCCGTGGTAAAGCCACAAGAAACGCGGCTTCGGTGGGTGTCAGATGGCTGGGCTCATGCCCGAAATAGAGCAGGGATGCCGCACGAATGCCTTCGACATTTGTGCCTTCAGGAGCCAGTGTGAGGTAAAGGTTCAAGACACCCTGGCGCCCGAAACGCCATTCAAGCTGGAGGGCACGCAGGATATCGCGCAGCTTGCCACCCCATGTATGGCGGTGCGGGGTAAGGAGGCGGCTTGTCTGCATGGCCAGCGTGGAACCACCCGAGACAATATGACCACGCAGGGCCAGTTGCCAGATGGCGCGCGCAAGGGCCTGCGGATCAACCCCCGGATGGCTTTCAAAACGGTGGTCTTCCGTCATCATCAGGAGTGTGATGTAGGTCGGGTCAACATCCTGGCTTTCAACCGGTAAACGCCAGAAGCCATCGCGGCTTGTATGGCCGTCAAGCAGCGTATGGTCGCGAGCTTGAACAAGAAGGGCGGCTTGCTCGGCCCGATGCAGGTCTGGCGGATTAAAATAGTCGGCCACCAGCAGACCAGCCGGAATGAGGCTGGTGAGCAGCAGGCCGAGTGTACAGTTTCTGATGCGGCAGAAGGAAGCCTTCAATGTGCGGTGATCTCGACAGTCCCTGATGCCGTGCGCGCCATCAGGCTTGGAAGACGTCGTGCGCTGACCATCGCCTCTGGCAGAGTGAAGCGGCCCGGCGTAATGGCGCGGACGATGTAGGCGACATGGAAACTCCGTGTCGCAAGATCTGGAGACTGCGTTGTGAAGTGCACCGCGGCACTGAAGCGATCATCCAGCGCGGCAGCATGTTCGGTGTTGCTGAGTGTGCCCAGAAAAGCGTAAGGGGGCTGCGCGCGGTCGTTTTCTGCGTTGTCCCAGTCATGCTCGTCAGATGCGGCATCCTCAGGAGAGACGATGCTCTCGATTTCCCATCCGGCAGGAAGCAGGCTGGTGATGCCCACCAGATACTGACCGGGGTGGAGAGCCGTGCCTTTAAGACTGACGATAAACCGGTCATTCTGTTGCATGTGTGTCAGGTCAAATGGCTCGCCAGTCAGGGTAAAGCCCTGCATGGCCAGTGTCAGTCCGTTGGTGAGAGGTTTGATATTCCCGGCTGGCTCGCCTTGCACAGTCAGGGTGCTGAACAGCATCTTTCTGCCGGTGTTTTCAACCTGAAGACCCTTTTCGAGTGCAGCGGAATCAAACGGATAGGTAAGCGGCAGGCGAAGCGGTGTGGCGTTGGACTGCCCCTGCACACGCACACTTCGCCCGTCAGTATCCTTGTTCAGAGCGCTGGCAGCTTCGAGCAACGCTGTTCTGGTTGCGGTTGTCAGCATATCAGGCGACAGAGTCAGCTTGCCAAACCGCTCAATGAGCAGGTGGGTGCGCCGATCGTCATGCGCTTCGGCTGTCAGGGCAGCCAGCCCGGCTAGATCGCGCACGTAGGTCCAGTATTTGTAATCCCATAAATCTGGCTTTCCGGTACGGGGCGGCCCGAGTGCCGAGATGGCTGCGTCCAGCAATGCTTCTGGTGATGTTACGCTGTTGTCTTCCGGTGCATCGTCCATTGCGAGTGCGACAGCGAGATGCCCAAGGGCCAGAGGATAGGCCTGTGTATTGGAATCTGCTGTGTCAGCCCAGACATAGTTGACGCGAGTACCATCCTGCCGCGCGACAAGCGAGGCCGCGAGAGTGTGAATTGCATCAGGGTGGAGACGACCGGCACGGGCCAGCACGTACGCCGCGTAGGCGCGTGTATTCAGCAGTTCTGCCTGTCTTTCACTGTCATGATCTTCATCATAGACGCTCTGAGACTGGAGTTGCTCGCTTTCAATATGGTCGAGTAGCAGGTCGAGCCGATCCTCCGGCACGGTGTAGCCAGCGGCTTTTGCCCGGATCAGGAAATCGGCAAGATAGTCCAGATCGTCGGGAAGACTGAGGCCATCGGAACGATCCCACTGGCCAATCTCACCTGATGGGTTCTGGCGATCAAAAAGCGTATTGATGGCTGACTGGATGGACTTATCCGTAGTGTCTCTGTGGTCGTGAATCTCGGAGGGGGCTGCGCTGGCTTGTTGCAGCAGCGCACGGGCCTGAGCCGCCAGTGTATCAGAATCCCCCCAGACGCTGGATTGCAGGGATTCTTGCAACCCGACTGTATCAAGGCCGTCCGATGCAGAAATGTTGAGGGTTATCCGCGCATCTGCCGGGTTGAATCCCGCAAGTTCCGTGCGGTTCCATATCTTATGGCTACCGGGTGGGAGCGGTGCAGTCCGGCTGACGGTAAGCGGAACATGCGCCAGCCTTATGCCGATGGGCCAGCTTCGCGTCAGCAGCACTTTTGATGAGCCGGATCTGCGCAATGTGAGATGGATATGCGCAATGGCAGTGCGGCCCGCCAGGGTTGGAGTAGCGGCCAGCGCAACACGCAGGTCAGCGCGCCCACCGGGTTTGACAGGAGCGCTGAGTGTGCCGGAGCCGAGAACATGGAGTGGCCCATCCGTGGTGATTTGGACTTCGTAAGGTGCTGATGGCGCATCAACGTTGATAATGGAGACTTGTGCCTGTGCCGTATCCCCCGGGGCGAGGAACCGTGGTAACCCCAGATCGGGGAAAACCGGGTCTCGTGCTGTGATGTCTGCCTGCGCGTTGCCAACAGCGTCTTTGCTCCAGGCTGAGGCCATCAGGTGAAGCTGGCCGTCAAAATCCGGCACATCGAACGAGAGAGTGCCGTGCCCGGTGCTGTCGAGTGCGACAGGGCCATCGAACAGCGCGACACTTTCCGTTGTCCGCACGGGCGGCCCGTCCGCGCTGCTGCTGTTTGACGCCGCATCACCCCCAGACCGGATCCGGCCATTTTTTGCATCACTCAGCAAAAGAGACCCGTAGTTGTCCAGCATGTCCAGTCCAAGACGGGGGCGACCGTACAGGGCATCAAACAGGTTGATCGGCGTGAAATGCGTGAGGTTGAGAATACCCTGATCGACCGCAGATACCGCAACCTGCACATGCCCCACCGGAAGACCCTGACTGGCCTGAACAGTCACGGGAATGGTAATGCGATGGCGCGGCGTGACGGTGCTAGGCGTATCAAGTGCTACGCTCAGCCGATGTGCGTCCTGATTGACACCAATCCATGTAACACCAACTGCCCGCACAGGGTCATGTGGGCGCAGGCCGGAGGGGCTGTTGAGGGGGCGATAGAGTGTGACCAGTGCATAGGCGCCGGAATGCCAGTCCGGTGCGGCGGTTACGGGCACGTCCAGCCCTTCTTTCGGAACGTCCACAAAACGTGTGTTCAGCACACGGTCTGTTGCAAGCGTTATCTGGGCCTGCCCGGCAAAACCGCCACCAATGTGGATGACCGTGCTGCCGCCTGGCGCGATATGGGTATCGCGTACGCTAAGTGGCAGATGGTCCGGTGTGCTGGCATTACCGCTTCCACCCCAGCCAACCTGAAAGTGGAGTGAACTGCCGGTTACACCGTCACTTTCGCTTGGAACGGCACTCAGGCGATATTCGCCCCAGTCCAGCGTTGGGGTGATACGCGCTGTACCTTTGGCATTTGTTGCAAGATCGCCCGAGCGCATGGGCACGTCCACAGTGTGGCTGCTGAAAGTCCAGCCATTGTCGGGCGTGTAGGCCCAGTTATAGATCCGGTTAACACGTGACAGGGTCCAGTGAATTTTGCCGATGGCAACCGGACTGTTGTCAGGCGCAAAACTTGCAAGATCAATGGGGATAACAGCACTGCCCATGCTGGTGGAGGCATCTGCCGCGACATGGAGGCCGATCAGGGGTGCGGTTCGGCGGACGGGAATTGTAAAGTGCTCACCCACGCGCCGCCCCATGGGGTCAAGAAAACCGGCACGTATATCAAGGGCGAGCGGCCGGGTAAGGCCCTGTGGAATATCTGGCGTGAAGGTTAGCTGCGTATGGCCTTCATGATCGGTTGGAGGCGCGGTGATGTCACCGCTGGCTGATGGTGTTTCCTCGTTCTCAAACCCGAAAGCCCAGCCTGTGTGGTCAGGGATCGGATCGGTTATGGGAACAAGTTTGTAGGAACTGTCACTTTTAAGACCTTCACCGGGCGCGCCATACAGAAAACGTGCCGAGGCATCAATCACAACGTCCTGTCCGGCAATTACGGAGGCTGGTGGCGTGAAACTGGCTTCGATACTGGGTGGTACAAAATCCTGAACGCTAAAATGGGCTGAACCGATGGCGGGCAGCGAAGGGTCAAGCAGAATATCGGCCCGCCATAGGCCCGTAGGCGCGCTGGCGCTCAGGGGCAGGGTGGTGGCGTAGCCGCCCTCGGCTGCACCTGTAAGCGGAATGCGCCGTTCTTCCATCATATCGGGACGGTGTAGAACAAGAACCGGGTGCGCATCTGGAATAGCCTGTCCTGCCCGGTCGCGCAGAAGAGTGAGCAGATGCACGCTCTCACCGGGGCGATAGATGCCGCGGTCAGGCTGCACGAGTGCGCGACTGCTCCCCTGAAAGGGGCTGATGGCACCTTCAAGATGTTGTTCTGAAAAATCGAACCATTGTCGATCAAGATGCAGAAAGCCGAAATCCTCCCCCTTGCTGGCCAGCAGAACCGAAGAGCGGTCTGCCATGGTGCCACGGAGCAGGGGGGCATCAAAATGCCCAAGGCCACTCGCGTCCGTTGTGATTGTTGCCAGAGTGCCGCCATCACGGGCGCGCAGTGTCAGCGTGACATCAGGAGTAGGCTGTCCGCTCATCAGGGAACGGGCACTGACTGTCAGCCCGTCTTCACCCCGCAGCATGGTTAAGCCAAGATCGCTCAGATTAACCCAGTGGGCAGAAATAGACTTGCTTTGCAGAAGATCGGTGTTGATGTTTCCGCCTTTAAGCGCAGTTTCCACGGGGCTTTTTTCCGGCGGCGTTGCGGCGTCTTCAACTGTCACCAGATAAAGCCCGTTCTGTCCTGCGCCAATTGTCTCTGCCAGCGGGAAGCCAGTTGTCACAGATCGGTCTGGAGCATGATCGATAGCCATGGTGCCATGCCAGATTTCACGCATGGTCGTGTCCAGCAGGTTCTGGAACGTATAAGGGTCAAAACTGGTCTGGCTCAGATCAGGAAGTGTGCTGTCAATATGACCTGTGCCGGGAAATTGTTGATATGCAGCGACCCGAAAGACGTGAAGACGAACCGTGGAGACGTTAACAGTTTCGATAGCGAGGGCAGGCGTATGCCCGGTCGTGCGTCCGGGCAGGATAAAGCCGTCTCCTGTCAGCCCAACGTGCGCATCACGACGCCCAAAGCGGGCGCTGAGCGTGAGGGGGGCGGCGAGATGCTGGCCATCGGCAGAAGTAAAATCCGGGTCAACCTTCATTGTGTAACCCTGCCCGAAGGCAAGATTGCCGAGGCAGAATGTGTCATTCTCAACACGCGGTGTAAAAGCGCTTTCTGGTGAGAGATGGATCGAATGGGCCAGTGTTGATGTTTCTCGTGCGTTCAGGTTCTGATTGAAATGCAGGCAGATTTCTGGGTGTTCGCCAGTTGCATCGAGAGAGGTGCGCTGGAACGCGAAAGGTGAGGACTCAGCGGAGGCGGCCCGGCTGCATGGCGCAAGGTACAGGGCCGGAAGGGCAACAAGGCTCAGGGAAGAAAGGAGAAGGCGTAGAGACAATATATTGAACCCTGAACAGTTTATGCTGGATTACGCGATGTAATCAGCTCCAGAATTGGCGGGAACCGGATTTTACAAATTACGCGGCCATGAGGATTTGGTCTATAGCAGCATAAAAATGCTGTTCGGCCTTAGATGGCATATGCGACAGCCTTAAACAATCTCAACTACCATGAGGCTCCGCCACATAATCGCAAGGCAGGGGGAGATGTGCTGTGAAAGCACGTCGATCCAACCAGCAGCACAAGACTGCGCAGCGTATTTAAGTTACACTTATTAAAAAAGAACATAATGAAATGAGCTACTATGTCCAAACTGTTAAACTATACTAAATATGATATTCTCGACCTGTTTCCGCGTCTCACTAATCTGGGTGCCAGCTCGTTTGGCGAGGATCCTGAGTTCTTTGGCGATACGCTGTTCGAGGTCATTGAAGATGCGCCGCGGGGTCATTTCCTGTCGTTCAAGCAGCAGGCAGTCAACGAATTAAGGACGTTACTGGCGTATAGCGATGTAGAT